>JAAYAO010000210.1 GCA_012719335.1 Propionibacterium sp.
CGGCCGGGCTCAACCAGCGTGAAAGGACCGGGCTAGGCGCGGCCGCCGATCTTGCGGACCCGCAGGGCGTTGGTGGATCCGGCGAAGCCGACCGGGGAGCCGGCCACGATCACCACTCGCTCGCCTTCTTCGGCGAGGCCGAGGCTGAGCAGCGACTGGTCGACCTGCAGGGCCATGTCGTCGGTGTTCTGGACGACCGGTGCCACGTACACCCGCACGCCCCAGGTCAGGCTGAGTTCCTGACGCACCCGGGCGTCGGGGGTGAAGGCCACCACCGGGATCCGGCTGCGCAACCGGGACAGCCGGCGGGCGGTGTCCCCGGAGTGGGTGAACGCCACCAGGTAGCGCGCCCCGACCCGCTCGGCCACCTCGGCTGCGGCCTTGGCGATCACCCCGCCGGTGGTGTGCGGATTCCACTCGATGTGGTCGATGTGATCCAGGGCCTGGGATTCGGTGGTGTCGACGATCCGGGCCATCGTGCCGACCGCGTCCAGCGGGTACTGGCCGATGCTGGTCTCCCCCGACAACATCACCGCGTCGGCACCGTCCAGGATCGCGTTCGCGACATCGGACGCCTCGGCGCGGGTCGGGCGGGGGTTGGAGATCATCGACTCCAGCATCTGGGTGGCCACGATCACCGGCTTTGCCCAGCGGCGGGCCGCGGCCACGATCCGCTTCTGCACCAGCGGGACGACGTCCAGGGGCAGCTCGACGCCCAGATCACCGCGGGCCACCATGAACCCGTCGAAGGCATCGATGATGTCGTCCAGGTTCTCCACAGCCTGGGGCTTCTCGATCTTGGCGATCAGCGGCACCCGGCGGCCCTCGTCGTCCATCACCTCGCGCACCGCGTCGGCGTCGGCGCCGTTGCGGACGAAGGACAGGGCGATCATGTCCACCCCGTTGCGCAGCGCCCAGCGCAGATCCTGTTCGTCCTTGTCGCTCATCGCGGGCACGCTGACGGCCACGCCGGGCAGGTTGATGCCCTTGTTGTTGGAGACCACACCGCCAACCTCGACCACGGCGCGTACCTCGGTGTCGGTGACGCTCTCGGCGCGCAACCGCAGCTTGCCGTCGTCGATCAGGATCGGGTCGCCGGGGCGGACGTCGTCGGGCAGTTGCTTGTGGGTGGTGCTGCAGATCTCGCGGGTGCCGGGGATGTCGGCGACGGTGATGGTGAACGGATCACCGGGAACCAGGGTGACCGAGCCCTCCTGGAATCGGCCGAGTCTGATCTTGGGGCCCTGCAGGTCGGCGAACACGCCGATGGTGCGGCCACATTCCTCGGCGGCGGCCCGGATCTCGGTGAGTCGCTCGAGGTGTTCGGCATGGTCGCCGTGGCTCATATTCAGCCGGGCGACGTCCATGCCCGCCATGATCAGGTCCTTGGCACGCTCCGGCCCAGTGGTGGCCGGCCCGAGGGTGCACACAATTTTTGCTCTACGCACGTCTTCACCCTATGCCGGGAAAGGCACGAAAACCGAACAGGGGGTTAAGCCTCGGAGACAATCGCCAATGCGTGCGCGAGATCCTCGGGATAGGGCGACTCGAAAACCACCCGATCGCCGGAGCCGGGGTGCTCGAAGCCCAGCCGCACCGCGTGCAGCCACTGCCGCGCCAGGCCGAGTCGTTCGGCCAGCACCGGGTCGGCCCCGTACAGCGGATCGCCCACACAGGGATGGTGCAGCGCCGACAGGTGCACCCGAATCTGGTGGGTGCGGCCGGTTTCGAGTTCGATCTCCAACAGAGTGCAGGCCACATAGGCCTCGACGGTGGTGTAGTGGGTGATCGATTCGCGGCCGCCCGCGGTCACCGCCATCTTCCATTCGGCCCCGGGATGGCGGCCGATCGGGGCGTCGATGGTGCCGTCGAAGGGGTCCGGGTGGCCCTGCACGAGGGCGTGGTAGGTCTTGTCGACGGTTCGGTCGCGGAAGGCCTGTTTCAACAGCGTGTAGGCCCGTTCGCTCTTGGCCACCACCATCAGCCCGGACGTGCCCACGTCCAGACGTTGCACGATGCCCTGCCGTTCGGGGGCGCCGGAGGTGGAGATCGCGAACCCGGCGGCGGCCAGGTGTTCGGTGACCGAGGGGCCGTCCCAGCCCAGGCTGGGGTGGGCGGCCACGCCGGCGGGTTTGTCGATCACGATGATGTCGGAGTCGTCGTGGACGATGCCGATGCCGTCGACGAACCGGGGACGCACCCGGATGGTGCCGGGCAACACCTCGGGCAGGTCGACGTCCAGCATCGCCCCGCCGCGTACCCGGGTGGATTTCGCGGCGGTTTCGCCGTCGACCCGCACCCGCCCCTCGGCGATCAGTTGGGCGACCTGGCTGCGGGTCAGGCCGAGCATGCGGGCGGCGGCGGCGTCCACCCGGTCGCCGTCGAGACCGTCGGGGACGAAGAGGACGCGGCTCATGCGCGGGCCTCGTCGTCCGGAGCGGTGTCCGGGTTGGGCGCATCATCCGGACGTGGTTTCGACACGGCCCGCTCCGCGGACCGGCTCAACCCACGTTCGTCGGCTTCGTCGGCATCCGGATCTGGTTTCGACACGGCCCGCCCAGCGGGCCTGCTCAACCGACGATCCTCCGCAGCATCGGAGGCAGGTTTCGACGCGCTGGGCCTGCTCGACCGACGATCCTCCACAGCATCGGCCTCCGCGTCATCGGAGGCAGGTTTCGACGCGGCGGGCTTGCTCGACCGACGTTCCTCCTGCGGGGTGGTGCCGTCCCAGGTGGCGCGGGTGAACAGGGAGAGGGCGATGATCAGGATGGCGGCGGCGACGATGCTGATGTCGGCGACGTTGAAGATCGGCCAGTTGGGGAGCTCCAGGAAGTCGATCACGTGACCGCGGCCGGGGGCGGGGTCGCGGAAGATCCGGTCGATCAGGTTGCCGACCACGCCGGCCAGCAGCAGGCCGAAGCCGAGGGCCCAGCCGAGGTGGCGCACCCGAGGGGTCAGGAAGATCAACACGAAAAGGGTGACCGCGCCGGCCAGGATGGTGAAGATCCACGTCGAGTCGGCGCCCAGGCTGAATGCGGCACCGGGGTTGAACACCAGGCGCAGTTTCAGCCACTCCCCCAGGAAGGGTTGGGATCGGCCCGGTTCGAGGGCGTCCAGGGCCCATTGTTTGGTGATCTGATCGACGGTCACCAAGATCGCCGCCACCAGCACCAGCAGTGCGGTGGCCGCGGGACGGTTTATCGGCGTTCGGCGCGCTGCTTGCACTTCACACACATGGTCGCGCGCGGGAACACCTGCAACCGACCCTTGCCGATCGGCTGCCCGCAGCTCTCACACACCCCGTACTGACCCAGTCGGATCATCCGCAGGGCGAGCTGGCTCTGTTCCAGCATCAGCCGCGCGTTCTGCACCAGGGACATCTCGTGGTCGCGCTCGAAGTTGCTCGACCCGACATCGGCGGGATCCCGCCCGGCGCCGTCGTCGCTGGCCCGCATGCCGGCCAGTTCCTCCTCCGACTTGCGGATCGCGGCGTGCTGGCGCTCGACGTCGTCGTCCAGTTCGGCGATCACCTCGGCGATCTCCACATCGGTCCACGGGTCCTCGCCCTCACCGACCGGAATGACCGAGGCGTCCACTTTCTCTCGCCATTGCGGGTCACGTCCGCCGATCGGGTCGGCTCCGTCGGCCTGAGGCATGGGGTGGCTCCTTTGTACGAGGTTCAGGGCGGCAGGCTACACGAACAAGGCCCCCTCGCAAGCGAAGGGGCCCGATTCGGATGAGGTGTCAGGTCAGCGATCACCCAGCAGGGCATCCAGCCGAGGGGTGTTGGAACCCTCCTGGTTCTGCTGGTCGTCGTGCTGCAGGATCTCGGGGGTGTCCTGCGGCTCGAAGTGGGCGTTCTCCAACTTGTGCAACTGGTCCTTCAGGCTGTCGACGAAGGACTGGCGGTAGGTGGCCTGGAACTCGCGGAGCTGACCGACCTGGGTCTTGAGCTGATCGCGCTCGGTTTCGAGGTCGGCGAACAGTTCGCGGCGGCGGGCACCGACCTGACGGTCGAGGTCGTCGGCACGGTTCTTGGCGTCGGTGGTCATCCGCTCGGCGTTGACGCGGGCCTCGGACTCGACGCGGGAGGCGCGGGTCTCGGCGTCCTCGGTGATCTCGTGGGCGCGGCGGTTGGCCTCGTCCAGCTTCGGCTGGGCCTCGGCCTCGGCCTCGTTCACCACGCGCTCGGCCTGCTCGGTGGCCATCTGCACCAGACGCACCACGGCGGGGCTGGCGTCGGCGGCGGTGGTCACCACGATGTGCTCGGTCTCACCGTCACCGCGCGGGGCGGCCTGCTGCTGCTGTTGCGGCTGCTGGGGCTGCTGTGCGGGAGCGGCCACCGGACGGTACTGGTCGTCGGGCTGCTGGTCGGCGTTCTGCTGGGCCGACTGCAGGGCCTCGACCTGACGACGCAGCACGTCGTTCTCCTCGACGAGCTGCTTGAAAGACTCCTCGACGCGATCGACGAAGTTGTCGACGTCGGTGACCTCGTAGCCGGCCCGACGAGCAATGTGGAATTTGGTGTTCCGGACTTCTTCCAGCGTCAGGGTCATCGTTCACCTCTAGTTGTTAGTGCCCAGTCCGTGTGACTGACTCAACATGCATTCTGGCATCACCGAAATCGACACCAGCATGCAGTTGTTCAGAATAGCCGCCCCCGCGCGGGGTTACCAGTCACACCCGTCCCAATGAGCACAACGGCCTCACCAGATCGCCAAGTTCACCCGCATCGCAATGGCCAGCAACAGCACCAGCACGAGGAAGGAAATGTCCAGCCGGATATTGCCGATGGTGACCGGCTTGAAGATCTTGCCGAGCGCCCGCAGGGGCGGATCGGTGATCGTGTAGATGAACTCGGCCAGAATCAGCACCAGACCGCGCGGGCGCCAGCCGGGGTTCAACACCGTGACCCAGGAGAGCACCATGCGGCCCATCAGCACCAAGCTGTATGCCATCAGGACGTAGTGGATGACCAATGCGATGACGGGCACCGTGTTACCTCAGCTTTGGTTGTAGAACCCTCCAGCGATGCGTTCCTTGTCCTCCGCAGTGACGTTCACGTTCTGCGGTGACAACAGGAACACCTTGCCGGTTACCCGTTCGATAGTGCCACGCAATCCAAAAATCAGACCGGCGGCGAAATCCACCAACCGTTTCGCGTCGGCGTCGTCCATTTCGGTGAGGTTCATGATGACCGGCACCGAATCGCGGAAGTGCTCGCCGATCGTGCGGGCCTCGTTGTAGGTGCGCGGGTGGACGGTGATGATCCGGGTCAGATCGGCGACCCTCGGCGTCGGATTCACCGGACGCCGCGACTCGATATCGGTCACACTCGCCTCCGTGTGCTCGTCGTAGTCGTCGACGGCTTCGGTCAGTTCCTGGTCTGCTTCATCGTAATCACCGTAGCGATCCTCGTTCACCAAACCGAGCCATTCGGCTGCGCCCCGCCAAAATCCCATCGGTCCTCCTCAACGTCCGCCCCCGACTGTACCCACGCGGGTGCGGCACAACCGGCAAGCGCGCGGGCGCGTCGCCATCAGTGCAGATGCGGACGATCCGGGCCGGCCCTTCCGTGCCGGCGTCGGGCCGGACGCCGATCGCGTGGTCACCAAACTGCAACTGCATCCACCCGTTCGCGCCGACCGGGTGGTCGACGCTGTCGGTCAGCGGCTACGGAACCGGGCTCATCCCCGGCCGCGCCGCACCACGGTGATCGCGGCGAGGTTCAGGCCCACGAAGAGCAGTCCGGCGATCACCCCGGTGATGATGTTGTGGGTGGTGCGTTCGGCGGCCTCGGCCCGGGCGGTGGCCCAGACATCGGTCTGCACCACCAGCTCGGCCGGCACCGGGACGACGTCGGCGCAGCGCACCAGGTATTCACCGGCGGGGCCGGTGTGGAAGCGGCCGTAGCGGGTGAACCGGTTCAGGGTCGGGTCCACATCGACATCCAGCAGCTCCGGGGAGGACCCGTCCGGGGCCTGCACCGTGCACTCGGGCGACGCAAAGGTGACTCCCCCGCGGTAGTCGGGGTGGTCCATGTCGGGAGTGCTGCCGAGTTCGTAGCCGGTGTCGGCAGCCAGGGTGACCCGTCCGTCGACCACCGGGTGCACGACGACCTCACCGTCGGGTTGGGGGGCTCCGGTGGTGTTGCGAATCAGCACGATCACCAGGGCCAGGATCAGCACCACGACCGACAGCACCATCAGCCCCACGCCCAGGAGGATTCGCCACCACATGCCGCACAGTCTGCCCCGGCGCGGGTCAATCCCGGCCGAACCAGACCGCGCCGACCTGCCGGCCGGCCCCGGCCCCGTCGCGGCGGTGGCTGTGCAGATCGGGTTCGGTGCGGGTACATCGGCCGATGTCCTCGGCCGCCACGCCCAGGTCACCCAGTTGGGCCAGGGCCCCGGCCCCCAGGTCGATCGCCGGCGTGCCCCAGGCGGTGCGGGCCCAGGTGGCGGGCAGTACCCGCCAGGCGTCCTCGGCCATCTGTTGCGGCACCTCGTAGCAGGCGCCACAGACGTGCGGGCCGACCCAGGCGGTGATCCGTCGTGCGCCGGCGGCGCGCATCGCGGCCACCGTGGCGGGCAGCACCCCGGCCAGCAGACCGACCCGGCCGGCATGGGCCACCCCGACCACCTGCCGCTCGGGGTCGACCAGCACCACCGGTAGACAGTCGGCGACCCGCACCAACAGGGCGGTGCCGGGCGGGCAGGTGGCGGACGTGCCGACGATCGCGTCGGCGACCGGCAGATTCGGGGCACCGGCGACCGAACCGAGATGCGCCGATTCGGGCCGGTCGGCGAGCAGGTCGTCGGTGACGGTGAGCACATCGGTGCCGTGCACCTGATGCACCGTGATGAACCGGTGCACCCCGATGGCCGCGCCGAAGCGGCGGTAGTTCTCGACCACGTGGTCGAGGGCGTCCACATCGGTGCGGCCCAGGTTCAGCGACCCCATCGGGCCGGTGCTGACCCCGCCGTGGCGGTCGGTGAAACCCAGCGAGACCGGGCCCAGCGACCGTTGCCAGGCGAACACCTACTTCAGGAAGTCGGGGATGTCGAGGTCGTCGTCATCGGCCGGTCGCGGCGGGTTGACCGGGGTGCGCGGTTGCGGCTGATGCGCCCGCGGGGTCTGCTCCGCCGGGGCGGCGGCCGGCGACTCGGTCTTCGGGGCCGGGTCGGTGCGCGGGGTGCTGGCCGGCTGCTGGGTGACCGGGCCGGTCTGCTCCTGCTGGGCCGGACGTCCGGGGTTCTGCACCGGGCGGCGCACCGGCTGCTGTTGCTGCTTCTTGGGCGGCTGGCCACCCTCGAAACCGGCCGCGATCACGGTGACCTTGACCTCGTCACCCAGCGAGTCGTCGATGATCGTGCCGAAGATGATGTTGGCCTCGTCGTGGGCCGAGGCCTGGATCAGGCTGGCCGCGGCCGACACCTCGAACAAGCCCATGTCGGAGCCACCGGCGATCGACATCAGGACGCCGTGGGCGCCGTCGATGCTGGCCTCCAGCAGCGGCGAGGAGACGGCCATCTCGGCGGCCACCTGGGCGCGGTCCTCCCCGCGGGCCGAACCGATACCCATCAGCGCCGAACCGGCGTTCTGCATCACCGACTTCACATCGGCGAAGTCGAGGTTGATCAGACCCGGGGTGGTGATCAGGTCGGTGATACCCGACACGCCCTGCAGCAGCACCGTGTCGGCCTGCTTGAAGGCGTCCACCATGGTCACGTTCTGGTCGCCCATCTCGAGCAGCTTGTCGTTCGGAATGACGATCAGCGTGTCGACTTCTTCGCGCAACGCCTCGATGCCGGTGTCGGCGGTGTTGGAACGGTGCCGACCCTCGAAGGTGAACGGACGGGTCACCACACCGATGGTCAACGCACCCAGGGCGCGGGCGATCCGGGCGACCACCGGAGCCCCGCCGGTGCCCGTGCCACCGCCCTCACCGGCGGTGACGAACACCATGTCGGCACCCTTGAGCACCTCTTCGATCTCGTCGGCGTGGTCCTCGGCGGCCTGCCGTCCCTTCTCCGGATCGGCACCCGCCCCCAGACCCCGGGTGAGTTCCCGGCCGATGTCGAGCTTGACATCGGCGTCGCTCATCAACAGGGCCTGCGCATCGGTGTTCACCGCAATGAACTCAACCCCTCGTAGATCGGCCTCGATCATCCGGTTCACGGCGTTGACACCACCACCGCCGACGCCCACCACCTTGATGATCGCCAGGTAGTTCTGAGATGCACTGGCCACGTGATCTTCCTTCTGCTCGTTCATGCGGTCTACCGGTGATCCACGGGTGGGGAAGATGGACCGTCGGCTCTTCAAGACGTGTTCAGGCTATGAATCGCCGGGAACAGTGTCCACCATCTACGCCGCGACGCGCCGAGGAAGGTGAAGCTGTACTTGAGGGTTAGGCGACGGTGGTCACCGGGTGGCGGGATGATCCGGCGCGGACACGTTGTAGACCTTGGCGTCGGGTACCGCGGTCATCAACGAGCTGAGCACCAGGGCCTTGTCGGCGGAGCGTTCGGCACTGCCCCATTCCACGGTGACCCCCTCGGTGAGATGGATCACGATCGCGTCGGGCCCGCGGGTGGTGACCGATTCGGCCCGTTCGGCCGCGGTGTCGGGCAGCGCCC
>JAAYAO010000211.1 GCA_012719335.1 Propionibacterium sp.
CGGGCTCCGGAACCGGTTCACGCAGAGATTGGGGATGGTTGTCCCGCCCCACGCGGGACAACCATCCCCAATCCGTTCGGCGGTCCGAGGTCTCCCGGGCTTCGGCCGCCCCTCGTTGCTCTGGTGGAGCCTTGCCCTGGTCAAGCTTGGCCAACTATCGTGGGGGCATGTCCATCCAGGTCAATGTGCTGGAAGCCAAGACGAACCTGTCCGCCCTGATTGCCAAGGTGCTCGAGGGTGAGCGGGTGACGATTGCGCGCGCCGGCACACCGGTGGTCGATCTGGTGATCCACCGGCCGCGGGCGGTGACGCTCGGTACTCTGGCCGGCACCCTGGATGTCGATGTGGACACTTTCGACGGGGTGGACCCGGAGATCAACGAGCTCTTCTACGGCGACCCGGAATGATCCTGCTCGACACCAATGCGCTGCTGTGGGCGTTGGGTGATCCCGATCGGCTCGGCCCCAATACGAGGTCGACGCTGACCGGATCGTCCGAGGTGTACTACTCGTCGATCTCGATCACCGAGTTGCGCATCAAGCAGTTGCTGGAGCGCCTCACGTTGCCCGAGGCGGTGGTGGAGTCCATCGAGGATGCGGGTTTCCTGGCACTGCCCTACTCGCCCGACGATGCCGACGCGCTGGCACTGTTTCCGCAACTGGTGCGCCATGACCCGTTCGACCGGATGCTCCTCGCGCAGGCGACGGTGCGGGGCTGTCGGCTCTACACCTCGGATGCCACCTTGTTGGGTTTGGCGTTGCCGCACGTGTACGACTGCCGTCGTTGAAGCCGGCCCGGCGGTGATCGTGGATGGTTCTGCCGCGTGGGGCGGCACAACCATCCACGATGAGCCTTGGGGTGGGCTCCGGAACCGGTTCACGCAGAGATTGGGGATGGTTATCCCGCCCCACGCGGGACAACCATCCCCAATCCGTGGGTGGATGGTGCGCAGCGCCCGGAACCGGGGTTCGGCCTCCGGTCACCCGGACATGGGCGAGGGGCGCCGTCCGCAGTGGACGACGCCCCTCGTGGAGCAGTGGTGAATCAGCCCAGACGCTCGGTCAGGCCCTTCAGCTCATCGTTCAACTTGGCCGGCAGCTTGTCGCCGATCTTGTCGAACCACTCCTGGATCAGCGGCAGCTCGGCCTGCCATTCCTCGGGAACGAAGGCAGTCGCGGCGGCGATGTCGGCCGGATCCTCCGTCAGGCCGGACACGTCCAGCTCGCCCTCGGCCGGGATGATGCCGATCGGGGTTTCCTGGCCCGACACGTTGCCCTCGATGCGGTCGATGGCCCACTTGAGCACGCGGCTGTTGTCGCCGAAGCCCGGCCACAGGAAGCGGCCGTCCTCGCCACGACGGAACCAGTTCACGTAGAACACCGCCGGCATGTTCGCGCCTTCCTTGGCGCCCATGTTGTACCAGTGCTGCAGGTAGTCACCGACGTGGTAACCCAGGAACGGCAGCATGGCCATCGGGTCGCGGCGCACCACGCCGACGGCACCGGCGGCCGCAGCGGTGGTCGCCGAGGAGCAGGTGGCGCCCATGTACACGCCGTGATCCCAATCGCGGGCCTGGGTGACCAGCGGGATGGTGTCGGAGCGACGACCACCGAACAGGATGATGTCGATCGGCACACCCTGCGGGTTCTCGAACTCGTCGGCCAGGATCGGGCACTGGGTGATCGGGGTGGTGAAGCGGCTGTTCGGGTGGGCGGCCGGCTTGTCCGAATCCGGGGTCCACTCGTTGCCGAGCCAGTCGATCAGGTGCGACG
>JAAYAO010000212.1 GCA_012719335.1 Propionibacterium sp.
GCACCAAGGTGATCGGCTCCGAGGTGGTGGTCATCGTCTACGGGCTGATGCAGGACATCCTCGGCGCCAACGGCCTGCTGCGCCACGGCAGCCCCGGCGCGGTGATCCAGGGCCGGGTGGAGAACCTGGCCCGCCGCTCGATGAACAACCTCTACGGCGGCGGCGCCAATGACGTGATGCGCGACATGGTGGCCAAGTCCGCCCTGAACATGGAGGTGGGTGCTCGGCGATGAAGTTCACCCTCGACGACGACCAGGCACAGGTGGCCGCGCTGGCCAAGGAGATCCTCGGCGATCACACCAACTTCCAGCACGTGCAGAAGATCGAGGCCGAGGGCGGCTTCGACAGCAAACTGTGGAAGCTGTTGGCCGATGCCGGGCTGCTCGGGGTCGGGCTGCCCGAATCGGTCGGCGGCCTCGACCTGGGGATGCAGGGTGTGGTGGCGCTGCTCGAACAGCAGGGGCACACGGTCGCACCGGTGCCGCTGTGGGCGGCCACCTGTCTGGCGGCCCTGCCGCTGGCCGAGTTCGGCACCGCCGAACAGCAGGAACGCTGGCTCACCCCGCTGCTGGACGGCAGCCACCTGGTCACCGGCTCCTTCGACGCCCCGGGCAACGACCGAGCCGTGCTGACAGCCACCCCGTCCGGGGACGGCTGGGTGCTGAACGGAATGCTGCCCAAGGTGCCGGCCGCCGAACACGCGGTCGCGATGGTGGTGCCGGCGGCCCTGCCCGACGGGGGTATCGAGGTGTTCGTGGTGCCCACCGACCTGGTGGAACGCGCACCCGCCGAGGTGACGAACTGGCAGAACACCGCCGCGGTCACCTGCACCGATGTGCCGGTCACCGCCGAACACCGGTTGTCGGCCGAGGGCCGCTCCGGGGCCGACATCGTCGCCTGGATCCGTCGCCGGGCCCGGGTGGGGCTGGCCGGGTTGGCGCTCGGGATCTGTGCCGAGGACGTCCGGCGCACCGCCGCCTACACCAGTGAGCGCGAACAGTTCGGTCGTCCGCTGTCGACCAACCAGGCGGTCACCTTCCGGATGGCCAATGCCCATCTGGACACCGAGATGATCCGGCTCACCGTGTTGCGGGCGGCGTCGCTGCTCGACGAGGGCCACGAGGTGGAGGGGGACACCGCGAGCCTGGTGGCGAAGTGGTGGGTCGCCAAGGCGACCATCGCGGTCGTGGTGAACGGCCAGATGCTGCACGGTGGCCTCGGAGGTGACGTCGAGTACCCGATCCACCGCTACTTCCTGTGGGGTCGCGACGCCGCGTACACGCTGGGCAGCGCCCCGCAGATCGCCGCCGAACTGGGCGCGGTGCTGGGGGAGCGCAACCCGCGGATCGGGGATGCGGAGTAGACCGAACCGGTAGGGCACACTGGACGGCGTGTCCAAGCGAGATGTCGTCCTGTCGGTGAAGGGGCTGGGCCGTAGTTACGGCCCGGCGGTGATCGTGTCGGGTTTCGACCTGATGGTGCGAGCCGGTGAGGCGGTCGCCCTGACCGGACGCAACGGGTCGGGCAAGTCGACGGTGTTGCGTTGCCTGGTCGGGGCCGACACCGCCGACGAGGGCGAGATCGAGATCTGCGGGCGTCCGCTCGACGAGGATGATGTCGAGCAACGCCGCGATCTGGCCACGGTGATCGACGACCTCGACTTCTTCCCCGACCTGTCGGTGGTGGAACACCTCGACCTGTTCGCCCGCGCCCACGGCGTGCCCGACCCCGACGAGATGGTCGACGAGGTGCTCGACCAGTTGCAGCTCATCCCGCAATCGGGTCAGTTGCCGGGCACCCTGTCCTCGGGTCAGAAGCGGCGCCTCGCGCTGGCGTCGGCCTTCGTCCGGCCCCGCAAACTGTTGGTGCTGGACGAACCCGAACAACGCCTCGACGTCGAGGGCGTGGCGTGGCTGGCCCGCCGGTTGAAGGCCGAACGGGAGGCCGGTCTGGCGATCGTGTTCGCCAGCCACGAACCGGTTCTGGTCGAAACCGTCGCCACCCGGATCGTCGAAATGGGTGCCCCGGCCGACCCGGCCGATGCCGACGCGCAGTTCGAGGATCAGTGATGTCGAAGCGTCGCGTCCGCCGGTCGAAACCGAAACCCCCACCCCAGGCTCCGGCGGCTACCGCCCCGAGCGAGGACCCGCTGGAGATTCTGCGCGCCCGGGCCCGCAAACAGGCACAGGAGCTCGATGCCCTGCCCGACCCGGCCGGGTTCGTCGGCGACGACGAGGGTGATGTCGAGGAGCCCTACGAGCCCGAACTGATCGACCTGATGAAGGGCTGGCGGCACGGGCGCGCCACCCGCCGACTTTCCGAGGCACTGTCGGACGGGTACGTCGCGGTCTTCTCCCTGCTGGTGGTCGGGGCGATGTTGGTCAACGCGGTGATCAGCGCCCAACGGCTGGTATCGGCCTGCGAAACCGCCCAATGTCTGTCGGCCCGGGCCCTGGTGCCGATCGCCACCCTGCTGGCCGCCCTCGCCCTGGCCCTGGCGGTGTCGCGCCTGTTCGGCCCGGTGGTGGCCTCGGCCGCCGAGGGGTTCTGGTTGATGTCGGCCCCGATCCGGCGCGGCCGGTTGCTCGGCGGCCGGCTGGTGACCGTGCTGGTGGCGACCTTCTTCGGCTCGGCCGCGCTGTCGGCCCTGTTGGCCCTGGCCAGCGGTTCGGACTGGTGGTCGGTGGGCCTGTGGGCGCTCGGCACCGGCCTGGGCGCCACCGCGATGGTGGCGATCGCCGCCGCCGAACAGGGCCTCGACCGGCGCACCCCGACCCGGGTCGCGGTGGCGGTGTTCGGTGCCGCGACCGTGGCGGTGTTGCTGGCCCTGGTCGCCCAGTCGGTCGGCTGGTTGCATCTGGGGCTCACCCCCGACCTGACCCACCGGATCGGCCTGGCCGTCGCGGTCGGCGGGTTCGTCGCCCTGGTGGTCGGGGTGGTGTTCGCCTGGCGCCGGCTGAACCGGATCCGCCGGGTGCGGCTGACCAGCGGCGGGGCCCTGGTGGCCGGCCTGTCGGGTGCGATGTCGGCCCTCGACCTGGGTCTGGCCCGCGACATCCTGATCGAGCGGGCCGCGATCGAACGCGGTCACGTCCGTTCGGTGCGGGGCGGCCCGACCGGACGCAAGGTGCTCACCGACCGTGCCCGCAAGCAGTTGCTGCGCCACCCGCAACGACTGATCGGGGTGGCGGTGAGCGTGGTCGTCCCGCATGCGATCAGTGCCCTCGGGCTGCCGGTGTTGGCCCCGGTGGTCGGCGCCCTGGCCCTGTTCATCGCCCTGGTGCCCACCCTGGGGGAGTTGCGGGTGCTGACCCGCACCAATGGGCTCGCCCGCACCCTGCCGTTGACCACCGCCCAGCAGCGGATGGCGCTGATGATCGTGCCCGCGGTGCTGGCCGGTATCTGGGCGGTGCTGACCGTCCCGGCCTTCGCCGACTGGGGTGGGGTGGCCCGCGGCCACAACTGGTTCGATGCGGTGCAGGTGGCGGTGCTGACCGCCGCGGCCGGTCTGCTCGGCGCGGTGCGCTGGGTGGTCGCCAAACCGATCAACTGGAACGCCCCGATGGTGGCCACCGCCTCCGGCGCCCTGCCGTCGGGAATGTTGACCTATGTGGTGCGCGGTGTCGACATGGTGGTGCTGATCACCGCCCCGATGGTGTTCGGGCTGCCGCCGGTGATCTCCTTCGCGATCGCGGTGATCGTCTACATCGCGATGCTCGGCTACTTCGACATCGAGAAGCTGCAGAAGAAGCAGGCCCAGCAGATGGAACTCGCCCAGCAGGCCAAGTCGCAGGCCCGCGGCGGCTCGTCCGCCCCGAAACCCGCCCCCGGCGCGAACCCGCAACGCCGCAAGAAACAGCGCCGTTAGCGGATCGACGTCAGCAACCGGGCCGGCTGCCGGCCGCGCCCGGCCCGGAGCCGTCGAGTTCGGGCGGAACCGCACCGTGGTCGGTTCACACCTGCCGGGGGAACAACGCCACCAGCCCGGCCAGCTGTCGCGGCAGCATGGTGCCGGCATTGAACGTCAGGTGGCTGTCCTGCCAGACGGTCACCACCCCGTTCTCCAGGGTCAGGTTGGCGCCGGCCAACGGGCCCTGCAGCAGTGCGTCGATGAACCGCGGGTGCACCACCGAGAA
>JAAYAO010000024.1 GCA_012719335.1 Propionibacterium sp.
TCACGCGCTGGTTGAGCCGGTGACGCTTGCGTCACCGTGTCGAAACCCGGTGGGCAGGTGCGCGGACCCGAGCGGAGTTCCCGCTTGGGGCCGTCGGGCGAGACAGGTGGGCCCGTGCGTGGTGGTTGTGGTCGTCTTGCTGCAGATCGTTGCCTGGTTTCGACGCGATTCGCGCAAGCGTGAATCGGCTCAACCGGCGTCGGGGCGGGGTGGTCGCTGATTGCTGGTTTCGACACGGCGCTGACGCGCCTGCTCAACCGACGCAACCACAACGCGGCATGGCACTGCGCCTGCTCGACCGGTGCAATCGGAGCGCGGCACAGCGCCCGGCTCGACCGGCGTGGGGGGGTTCGCTACTCGTCACCTTCGCCGGGGCGGAGGGAGCCCCAGATTTCCTTGCATTCGGGGCAGACCGGGAATCGCTGGGGGTCGCGGCTGGGCACCCACACCTTGCCGCAGAGTGCGATCACCGGGGTGCCCATCACCATGGCCTCGGTCAGCTTGTCCTTCGGCACATAGTGCGAGAACCGCTCGTGATCACCTTCGTCGAGGCGTTCCTCGGTGCGCTCGTCGAGGATCGTTTCCGCGCCGGGGCTCAGTTGGGTCATGTCACGATGGTAACCGCCCGTCGACAATCGCGGGGTACCTGATCTTCGGAGCGAGGGACGTCATGGCAGAGGACATCACCGTCGAGTGGAGCACCGGCATACTCACCGTCACGCTCGACCGGCCGGCCAAACGCAACGCGATCAGCAACGACATGTATCGGGTCCTGGCCGATGCGGTGGAGCGGGCCGACACCGATCCCGAGGTGCGGGTGCTGGTGTTCCGGGCCCACGGGGAGATGTTCACCTCCGGCAACGACCTGAGCGACTTCGCGGCGATGTCGACGGGGGAGTCCACCGGGGAACAACACGGCGGACGGTTCATCCGGGCCCTGGCCGTCGCCACCTGCCCGATCGTGGCCGCCGTTCAGGGCCGGGCGGTCGGTATCGGCGTCACCCTGCTGCTGCACTGCGATTACGTGTTGCTCGCCGAGGGAGCCACCCTGACCACCCCGTTCGTGGATCTGGCGCTCATTCCCGAGGCCGGTTCCACCCTGCTGTTGCCCGAACTGATCGGCCACCGCCGGGCCTTCGAGATGTTCGCGCTGGCCGAACCGATGACCGCCGACACCGCGCTGGAGTGCGGCATCGCCAACCGGCTCGTCCCGGCCGCCGACCTGCACGCCGAAGCCGGACGCATCGCCGCCCGACTGGCCGCCAAACCCGCCGGTGCCCTGCGCACCACCAAGCGGCTGATGCGCGACACCGACGCGATCATGCACCGCACCGAGGCCGAACTGGAGATCTTCCGGCAACGCCTGCGCACCGACGAGGCCCGGGAGGCCTTCACCGCCTTCGCCGAGAAGCGGGCCCCGGACTTCACCCGCTTCCGCTGATCTCGGGATCGTCCGGGTCACCGGCACACCGGGGCCACCCTGATCTAGCCTGAGCCCGTGTCCCGAACAACCGCCGGCTCGACCGCCCTGCTCGTGGGGTTGTGCATGGGCGTGCTCTCGATCGCCTTCGAGGTGTACGCGGTCACCACCGCGATGCCCTACGTGGTCGCCGAACTCGGCCACCGCCAGTGGTACGCCTGGGCCTTCTCGCTGTACATGCTCGGCATGGTCTTCAGCACCGTGGCCGGTGGCCGGGTCAGCGACCGGATCGGCCCGGTACTGCCACTGGTGGTCGGAACCGGGGTGTTCGCGGTCGGGTTGACGATGGCCGGCCTGGCCACGGTGATGCCTCTGTTCCTGGCCGGACGCCTCGTCCAGGGGTTGGGCGCCGGGCTGATGAACGTGTCGCTGTACGTGGTGATCGCCCAGGTCTGGGACGGGCCGGGCCGGGCCCGGGTGATGACCTGGGTTTCGGCGATGTGGGTGTTGCCCGCCTTCATCGGCCCACCCCTGGCCGGCTGGGTGTCGCGGATGTTCAGCTGGCACTGGGCCTTTCTCGGGTTGTTACCGCTGCTGGTGGTGACCGGCCTGCTCGCGGCACCCCCGCTGGTGCGGCTGGCCCGCGCCGGGGTGATCGGCCGTCCCGAACCCTCCGATCGGGCGCTGCCCACCGGGGTGCGGCCGGTGCCGCTGTGGGCCGGCCTGGTGTTGGCGCTGGGTTCGATGCTGATCCAGTTGGCCGGGCAGCGTCTCGATCAGGTGGCCCTGGTGATCGGCATCGTCGGCCTGGCGCTGCTGCTGGTCGGGTTGCCCCCGGCCATGCCGAAGGGGTTCATCACCCTCGGCGCGGGCCTGGCCGCGATCGTCTGGGTGCGGATGGCGGTACCCGGCACCTTCTTCGCCGCCGAGTCCTTCCTGCCGCTGATGCTGCTGGAAACCCGCGGCGTCGACGTCGCGGTGTCCGGCCTGGTGCTGGCCGTCGGTGCTTTCGGGTGGATGCTCGGGTCGTGGGCCCAGGCCCGTCCCGGCTGGTTGCGGCGCGACCGCAAGATTCTGCTCGGCGCGACACTGACCGCGGTGGGGGTGGGCTGGGCCGCCTGGATCGCCTTCCAACCCGGGTGGTGGTTCGGCCTGGCCGCCGGTGCCTGGGCGGTCGCCGGGCTCGGGATGGGCCTGCTCACCGCCAGCTCGGCGGTCGCGGTGATGAACCTGTCGAACCGGGCCGAGTTCGGCCGCAACAGCTCGTCACTGCAGGTCGGCGAGAACTTGGGCGCGGGCCTGTGCCTGGCGATCGCCGGGACGATCTTCGCCGCCCTGGACGGGCAAGCCCCGGTGTCGGCGACCTTCGGGTGGCCGATCCTGGTGCTCGCCCTGATCGGGGTGCTCGGCATCGGGTTGGCGCTGCGGATCGGCCCGGTCGCCGACGACACCGACGCGCGCTGACCCCAGCCGCCTCCCCGCCACGGATTCACACCGGCGGGGCGGGTGCGCAACGCCCGTGAGGCTGCGGATCCACCTATGGGCGTGCCCGTGCGCGGGGATCGGATTCACCGTGACCGTGCGCAGCGACCGTGCGGGTGCCGATCGTCCGGCGAGGGTGCCCACGCGGGTCGCGGTATGTCGAATCGGGGCATCCGTCACCGGGCGGGGCTACTATCGGCGGCGATGTCTGATCAGCCCGACCTCTTCGCCCCCGATGTGCCCGACCTGCAGGCCAAGGGGCTCTCCCCGGCCTACCCGGACCGGGCCAAGTGGGGCACCGTCCCGACCCTGCGCGCCTGGCAGGCCGCGGCCCTGCAGAAATACCGCGACGACGACCCGAAGGACTTCCTCGCCGTCGCCACCCCCGGGGCGGGCAAGACCTCCTTCGCGCTGACCGTGGCCAGCGACCTGCTGAACCGCCGGGTGGTCGACAAGCTGATCGTGGTCGCTCCCACCGAACACCTCAAGACCCAGTGGGCCGAGGCCGCCGAACGGGTCGGGATCGCCCTCGACCCCGACTACTCGACCCGTCAGGGACGGGCCTCGGCCGACTTCACCGGGGTCGCCCTCACCTACGCCGGGGTGGCGGTCAACCCCACCGCGCTGCGGCTGCGCACCGAACGGGCCCGCACCCTGGTGATCCTCGACGAGATCCACCACGCCGGGGATGCCCTGTCCTGGGGCGAATCGGTGCGGGAGGCCTTCGAACCGGCCCGGCGCCGGCTGGCGCTCACCGGCACCCCCTTCCGCTCCGACGCGAACCCGATCCCGTTCGTGAAGTACGAACCCGACGGCACCGGCGCGCTGCAATCGCGGGCCGACTACTCCTACGGGTACGGGCAGGCCCTGGCCGACGGCATCGTCCGTCCGGTGATCTTCATGTCCTACTCCGGTGAGATGAACTGGCGCACCAGCGCCGGCGACGAGATCAGCGCCCGGCTGGGGGCCGAACTCACCCGCGACATGGCCGGCCAGGCCCTGCGCACCGCCCTGGACCCCAACGGTGCCTGGATTCCCACCGTGCTGCGGGCCGCCGACCACCGGCTCACCGAGGTGCGCCGGCACGTCCCGGACGCCGGTGGCCTGGTGATCGCCAACGACCAGGCCCATGCCCGCGAGTACGCCAAGATGATCGAGGCCGTCTCGGGGGAGAAGCCGGTCGTGGTGCTCAGCGACGAACCCGGCTCCAGCGCCCGGATCGCCGACTTCAGTGCCGGGCAGCAACGCTGGATGGTGGCGGTGCGGATGGTGTCGGAGGGGGTGGACGTGCCCCGGCTGGCCGTCGGCGTGTACGCCACCGCCACCGGCACCCCGCTGTTCTTCGCCCAGGCGATCGGACGTTTCGTCCGGGCCCGTACCCGGGGTGAAACCGCGTCGGTGTTCCTGCCCAGCCTGCCGCACCTGCTCGACTACGCGGCCACCATGGAGAAGGAACGCAACCACGCGCTGCGGATCGACCAGGCCACCCCCGACGAGAGCCAACTGATCGAGGCCGCCCAACGCACCGAGACCGAACCCGACGCGCTGCTGGAGGACCACTGGGCCGCGCTGGGCAGCGAGGCCGACTTCGACCGGGTGGTCTTCGACGGCGGCTCCTTCGGGCAACAAGCCCTGCCCGGCAGCGAGGACGAACTGGAGTACCTGGGCCTGCCCGGGCTGCTCGAACCCGAACAGGTCACCGCCCTGCTGCGCGACCGGCAGGCCCAACAGGTGCGCCGCACCAGCACCGCACCGGCCGCGGCCGGGCCGAGCACCCACCAACGGTTGCGCGACCTGCGCAAGGAACTCAACGGCCTGGTCGCGGCCTGGCACCACCGCACCAACACCCCGCACGCGGTGATCCACTCCGAACTGCGCAGCGCCACCGGCGGCCCGCCGAGCGCGGCGGCGGAGGAGGACGCGCTGCGGGAACGGATCGACCTGATCCGGCACTGGGCGGTCAGCGGCCGCGACTCGCGGCGCTGAGCGGCTACAGCACCCAGATCGTGACGAACATCGCCGCGATGAACAACAACAGGGCACCGGTCACCAGCATCCACACCGGCACCCCCCGACGCGCCGGAGCCGCACCGACCATCGATTGCGGCGACAGTGATCGACCCGAGGGGGCGGACGCCGGCCACCGCTCACCGGCCCCACCTTCGGCCACCCCGCTGGGCACCGAGGGGCCGGGCGGCACCGACAAGCCCGCGGGCATCGTCGGGGCCACCGGCTGATCGAGTTGGGAGGCCACCGGGTTCATCGGCCCGACCGGGTACGGCTGGTGGCCGATCACGCTGGACGGGGTGGGGCCGCTGGGCCGCAGTACGGTCGCATCGGCCGGGGTGGCCGGGCGGGAAGGGCCGGCCTCCTCGGTACGTCCCGGGCCCGGCATCGCCCGGGCGATCTCGTCCAGCGCATTGGCGATCACCTCCGCCGACGGCGGGCGGCGCCCCGGCTGCGGTGACAAGGCGGCGAGCAACAGCCCGTCCACGGTGGCCGGGGCCCCGATCCGCTGAGCGATGGGCGCCGGGGGTTGGTTCGGGTCCAGCGCCAACAACTCGGCCAGCGACCGCACCGGGAAGGGCGGCCGGCCGGTGAGCATCGCGTAGGTGACCGCAGCCAGCGAGTAGATGTCGGCGCGGTGATCCAGCACCCCGACCCCGGTCGCCTGCTCCCGGGCCATGTAGGCCGGGGTTCCGGCGGTCATCGTCTGCCCGACCTGATCGATCATCGACTTGGCCACCCCCAGGTCGGCCAACAACACCTGCATCTCGCCGTCGGCGCGCCGGGTGAGCAGGATGTTGCCCGGGGTGACGTCACGGTGGATCACATTGTGCGAATGCAGCACATGCAGCGCCCGGCCCGCCTCGGCGCACAACTCGATCGCCCGCTTCGGGGGCAACCCCTGTTTGCGCAGATCCTCCAGGGAGCCCGAGTCGGCGTAATCCATCACGAAGTAGGGACGCTGGTCGTCCAGGGTGCCGATGTCGTACACCCGCACGATCCGCTCGTCGCGCACCTGACGCATCAGCCGGGCCTCGGCCAGGAAACGGCCCCGCACATCGTCGTTGCCGGCCCAGTTGTCGGCCAGGATCTTCACCGCGACCGGCACGTCCAGGTCGTCGTCGTGGCCCAGCCAGACGGTCGCGAAGGACCCCGACCCGAGTCGACGGGTCAGGCGATAACGTCCGATCCTGTCCATGATTGCCTCATTGTGGCGTAACCCGGGGGCGGTGTGGGCCGAAGCTGGCAGACTGGTCGGGTGAACGACATCCCGGTGGGCACCCCACCAGCCCCGCCCGGGCGGCACGCCGCCCCGAGCGGCTGGTACCCCGACCCGGTCGACCTGTCGCGGGAACGCTATTGGGACGGCTGGCAGTGGTCGCGGGAAGTGCGCGACCCGAAGGGCGGTGGGTCGAGCCCGCGGGCCCGGCCCACCCGCCGCAAGCGCGCGGTCGGGCCGTCCGCGGCCCCACGGCAACCCCGCCGGGCCCCCGACGAGAGCCGACCCGACCGGCCGACCCCACCCACGACGTCCCGGCCGCCGGCCCCCACCCGACCATCACCGACCGCCCCGCCCACCCGGGAGCCGGTGATCGGGCTGACCACCGCCGACGGGGTGCGATTGGCCGGTTTCTGGTGGCGGGTGCTGGCCGCGGCCCTCGACCAAGCACTGCTCGGGGTGGTCGGGTTTCTGCTGGCGCTGCCCTTCATGGGGCCGCTGTTCGACGGGTTGGTGGCCTTCTGGCGCGAATCCATGGCGGCCGCCCGCACCGGTTCGGTGGCGCCGACCGCCCCCACCTACGCTGAACTGTTGCCCTTCGGCAACCAACTCGGCGTGGCGCTGGTCGCCGCCGCGGTGCAGATCACCTATCACGTACTGATGTGGCGGTTGCGTGGCGCGACCCTGGGCCAGTTGGCGATGGGGCTGCGGGTCGTGCCGGTCGACGAGGGACGCAGCACCGAACGCCTCGGCTACGGCGTGGTGGTGCCCCGGGCGGTGATCTGGAGCATCCCGTGGTGCCTGGGTTCGCTGTATTTCATCGGCATGATCAACGGTCTGTGGTCGCTGTGGAACCCGCGGCGGATGGCCGTCCATGATCTGGTGGCCAGAACCCAGGTGATCCGCACCCGCGAGTGA
>JAAYAO010000213.1 GCA_012719335.1 Propionibacterium sp.
ACGGGTCGGCGACCTGCTCCGGCAACCGGGTGCCCATTGTCGTGGCCGGCCCGTCGGTGCCGGGCAGATGCGCGGCGAGCCGGGCCTGCATCAGCACCGCGATCGCGGCACTGCCGACCACCGCACCCATCTGCCGGGTGGTGTTGTACACCCCGGCCCCGGCACCGGCCCGGTGCGGTGGCAGGTTGCGGGTGGCCGACATCGACAACGGCCCCCAGATACCCGAGGACCCGATGCCGAGGAAGAACGACGGCACCAGCAGCCACCACACCGACCACCCCGGACGCATCGCGACTGAGTAGCCGAGCAACGAGCAGCAGAGCACGAAGAACCCGATCATCGCGAACCAGCGTGGGTTGATCCGCAGCATGCCCCGGCCGACCACCGGGCCGAGCACGATACTGACCACCGCCATCGGCATCATCAGCAATGCCGCCCGGGTCGGGCTCAGCCCGTGCGCCACCTGGGTGTACATCATCATCGGAAACACCATCGCGGTGGTGGTGAACCCCATCATCGAGATCGCCAGATTGGCGACGCTGAAGTTGCGGTCGCGGAACAGTTGCAGGGGCACCAGCGGTTCGGCCCGGTTCACCGCCTGCCACAGCACGAAGAACCCGAGCACCACCACCCCGGCGATGATCAGCCGCCAGACCGTGAAGGGGCCCTGGATGTGGCCCCAGTCGAAGTTCTCGGCCTCCTCCAGACCGAACACGAAACAGAACAGGCCGACCGCCGACAGAATCACCCCGAGGATGTCGAAGCGGTGCCGATTCGTCTCGAAGGCGGGCACGAGCCGGTATGCCAGCACCAGCCCGATCAGACCGATCGGCACGTTGATGAAGAAGATCCATTCCCAGCCGAGGCTGTCCACCAGCAGGCCACCGGCCAACGGGCCGACCAGCACCGCCACCCCGGCCACCGCACCCCACACACCCATTGCCGGGCCGCGCCGTTCGGCCGGGAACATCCGGGTGATCGCGGCCATCGTCTGCGGGGTCATCAGCGACGCCGACAGGCCCTGCAGCAGCCGCATCGCGATCAACATCTCGATGCCGGTCGACATTCCGCACAGCGCCGAGAACAGGGTGAAGCTGAACAGCCCCGCCAGGTAGAGCCGTTTCGGCCCGAACCGGTCGCCGAGGCGTCCGGTGATCAGCAGGGGCACCGCGTAGCCGAGCAGGTAGGCGCTGGTCACCCACAGCACCTGGCTGATGTCGGCCCCGAAGGTCACCATCAGGGTGGGGGTGGCGACCGACACGATCGTCGAGTCGACCAGAATCATGAAGAAGCCGATCACCAGTGCGCCCAGGGCACGCCACGAATCCCGTTCGGAGATGGCGGCGCTCATCACTGCTCCTTCTGTTCACACGACACGGGCGTCCTCATGATCGGCCCGCTGCAGGTCGGGCGGCAAGCCGTCCCGTTTTCCTCCTTGCCGCGGCACGTAGGTTGGGAATCGGCTCACTTCCGCAGATCGTTACGGGAGGCGCCGCTCGGGACGGGCACCCGCGCGTCCGGATTCGTGAAGGAGTGGGCATGGAGTTCGGTCTGGACACCTTCGGCGATATGACCGTGGACGCCGACGGCAACCGCCTGTCGTACGCACAGGTGCTGCGCAACATCGTCGAGCAGGCCGTGCTGGCCGACCGGGTGGGCATCGATGCCTTCGCCGTCGGTGAGCACCACCGTGACGACTTCGCCGCGACCGCCCCCGAGATCGTGCTGGCCGCCGCGGCCTCCCGCACCGAACGCATCCTGTTGGGCACCGCGGTGACGGTGTTGAGTTCGGACGACCCGGTGCGGGTCTTCGAACGCTTCGCCACCCTGGACGCGGTGTCGAACGGACGGGCCGAGGTGCAGTTGGGCCGGGGGTCGTTCACCGAATCGTTTCCGCTGTACGGCTTGGATCTGGCCGATTACGAGGTGTTGTTCAGCGAGAAGCTCGACCTCTTCGCGCACCTGTTGGACGAGGGTCCGGTCACCTGGCAGGGCACGATCCGGCCCCCGCTGAACGGGGTCGAGGTGTACCCGAAGACCGAATCGGGTCGGCTGCGCACCTGGATCGGGGTGGGTGGCTCCCCCGAATCGGTGGTGCGCGCGGCCCGCTACGGCATCCCGATGATGCTGGCGATCATCGGTGGTTCGGCGGCCCGGTTCGCACCCTTCGCCGACCTGTATCGGCGGGCCGGCGCCGAACTCGGCACCGGTGACCAGCCGATCGGGGTGCATTCCCCCGGGCACATCGCCGACACCGACGAGCAGGCCCGCGAGGAGCTGTACCCGCATTTCAAGGCCAACCGGGATCGGATCGGCGGGGAACGGGGCTGGGGCCCGATGCAGCGCGGCGAGTTCGAGCGCGAAGCCGAGGCGGGTGCGTTGTACGTCGGGTCGCCCGAGACGGTCGCGCACAAGATTGCCGAGACGGTGCGCACCCTGGGTGTCGCGCGGTTCGACCTGAAGTTCGCGAACGGGTCGATGCCGCACGAAGAGTTGGTGCATTCGATCGAGTTGTACGGCACCCGGGTGATCCCGCGGGTGCGTGAGTTGCTGGACGAGGGGTGAGGACGATGGACTGGGGTTTCGACAACACCTATGCCCGGGAGCTCGCGGGCTTCTACCGGGAGTGGCAACCGACCGGCTCCCCCGCCCCGGAGCTGGTGGCGCTGAACGACGACCTGGCGGTCGAGCTGGGCCTGGATCCCGAGTTCCTGCGGTCGCCGGACGGTCTGGCCGTCCTGGCCGGCAACGCCGTCCCCGAGGGTGCCGCACCGTTGGCCCAGGCCTATGCCGGGCACCAGTTCGGCCAGTTCAACCCGATGCTCGGGGACGGTCGGGCGGTGTTGTTGGGTGAGGTGATCGACACCGCCGGCCGGCGCCGCGACATCGCCTTCAAGGGTTCGGGGCGCACCCCCTTCTCCCGGGGTGGGGACGGCAAGGCCGTGCTCGGGCCGGTGCTGCGCGAGTACCTGATGGGCGAGGCGATGCACGCCCTCCGGATACCCACCACCCGGGCCCTGGCCGCGGTCACCACCGGCGAGGCGGTGCTGCGGGAGGGGGGCCCACAACCGGGGGCGATCCTGACCCGGGTGGCGTCCTCGCATCTGCGGGTGGGCACCTTCGAGTTGGTCCGTCAGCACGGCACCGAGGAGCATCTGCGGTTGCTGGCCGATTACGCGATGGCCCGCCACTACCCGCAGTCGGCCGCGGGTGATTATGCCGGTTTCCTGTCCGCGGTGGTGGCCCGGCAGGCCGACCTGATCGCCGCCTGGATGAGCGTGGGGTTCATCCACGGGGTGATGAACACCGACAACATGGCCATCTCCGGGGAGACCATCGACTACGGCCCGTGTGCCTTCCTGGACGAATACCGACCCGATCAGGTGTTCAGTTCGATCGACCACGGCGGACGGTACCGGTACAGCCGGCAGCCGAGCATCGCCGCCTGGAATCTGGCCCGATTCGCCGAAACCCTGCTGCCGCTGATGGGTGGCGAGTCGGCGGTGGACGACGCGACCGCCCGG
>JAAYAO010000214.1 GCA_012719335.1 Propionibacterium sp.
CGCGCCGCCCGGCCCTCCTTCGACGACGGGGTGCCCCTGCCGCCGGAGCCGATGGACGACCATGAGGCCCCGCCGGAGGAACCGGCACCGGCACCCGCCCCGGAACCGCAACCGGCGGCGGCAACGGCGACGGCGGCGAGAAGACCGTGGTCACCGTGCGGCTGTGGGACGAGCAGATCCAGAAGGCCTACGACGAGAGCTTCGCCGAGTTCGAGAAGCAGAACGACGACATCGACGTGCAGACCGTGTTGGTGCCGTGGGCCGACTACTTCACCAAGCTGCGCACCGACATGTCGGGCGACAACGCCGACGACATCTTCATGATCAACAGCTCCTACATCGAGCCCTACATCGCCAACGACAACCTGATGGAGATCGGCGCCGACTACGACGATCTCAAGGAGGATTGGGTGCCGGCGGCGGTCGAGCAGTACACCTACGACGGCACCCTGTGGGGTGTTCCGGCGCTGACCGACGGCGGGATCGCGGTGTACTACAACGCCGACCTGCTCGCCGAGGCCGGGGTGACCCCCGAAGACCTGAACGACCTCACCTGGAGCCCCGATGGCCAGGGTGACACCTTCCTGCCGATCGCCCGGAAACTGACCAAGGACGCCGCCGGCGTGCGCGGCGACGAGGACGGCTTCGACGGCGCCAACCCCGACGTGTGGGGCTACTCCGCCGCCCAGGACCTGCAGGGCATCTACTACAACTTCGTCGGCTCCAACGGTGGTGAGTTCCAGGACGAGGACGGCACCTTCATCTTCGACTCCCCCGAAGCCGCCGGCGCCTTCCAGTACCTGGTCGACCTGATCAACGAGCACCAGGTCGCCCCGGCCGCGTCGAACACCAACAACAACGGTGATTTCACCCGCGACCAGTTCCTGCAGGGCAAGATCGCCCTGTTCCAGTCCGGCGTCTACAACCTGAAGAACGTTGCCGACGGCGCGGACTTCGAGTGGGGTATCGCCCCGATGCCGGCCGGCCCCGAGGGCCGGGTGTCGGTGGTGAACACCATCATCGTGGCCGGTAACGCCGGCAGCGACACCCCCGAGGAGACCCAGCGGGTGCTGCGCTGGCTCGGTGGTGACGGAGCCAAGTTCCTGGGTGAATCGGGTGCGGCGATGCCCGCGGTGATCAGCGCCCAGGATGCGTACAACGAGTACTGGGCCGGTCAGGACGTCGACCCGAGCCAGTTCGTCGAGCAGGGCAACGAGCAATCGATCGGCGCCCCGTCCGGGGAGAACTACGGTGCCGCCGTCGGCGCCTTCAAGCCGGTCTTCGACGAGATCTTCCTGGGTCGCACCCCGGTCGAGGAAGGTCTGGCCAGTGCCCAGTCCGCGGCCAACGACGCCATGAACGGCTGATCAGCTCGCCGAACTCTCGGTGAAGGGGTCCGCACGCCGAAGCGTGGGCGGTCCCCTTCACCGACTTCGGGCAGGTCACAGCACCCCGCAACCATTCGGGCAACCGAAAAGTGCAGATGCTCACCACAAGTGCTGCACTTTTCGGTTGCCTGTGCACGTTTGGGGTGCATGTGGGGAGGTAGCGAGGTTCGTCCTAACGGGACGACGTGGCGTGACGGGTGATCCCGTTGGTCGCACCCGGACGGGTCAGTCGCGCTTCTTGACCTCGGTGGTCGACAGGGCGGCGACGAAGGCCTCCTGGGGCACCTCGACCCGGCCGACCATCTTCATCCGCTTCTTGCCCTCCTTCTGCTTCTCCAGCAGCTTGCGCTTGCGCGAGATGTCACCGCCGTAACACTTGCTCAGCACGTCCTTGCGCAGTGCGCGGATGGTTTCACGGGCGATCACCCGCGAACCGATCGCGGCCTGGATCGGCACCTCGAACTGCTGCCGCGGAATCAGGTCCTTGAGCTTGCCGGCCATCATCAGCCCGTAGGAGTAGGCGTTGTCGCGGTGCACGATCGCGGAGAAGGCATCCACCGGATCCCCGTGCAGCAGGATGTCGACCTTCACCAGGTCGGACGCTTCCTCGCCGGCCTCGTCGTAGTCGAGGGAGGCATAGCCCTTCGTCCGCGACTTCAACTGGTCGAAGAAGTCGAAGACGATCTCGGCCAGCGGCAGGCTGTAGCGGATCTCGACCCGGTCCTCGGACAGGTAGTCGAGCCCGAGCTGCACGCCGCGGCGGGTCTGGCACAGTTCCAGGATCGTGCCGATGTACTCGGCCGGGGCCAGGATGGTGGCCTTCACCATCGGCTCGTACACCTCGGCGATCTTGCCGCTGGTCGGGTACTCCGAGGGGTTGGTCACCACGTGCTCGGTGCCGTCCTCGAGCACCACCCGGTACACCACGTTCGGGGCGGTCGAGATCAGGTCGAGGTTGAACTCCCGCTCCAGCCGCTCGCGGACGATCTCCATGTGCAGCAGGCCGAGGAAGCCGATCCGGAAACCGAAGCCGAGAGCCCCGGAGGTCTCCGGTTCGTAGGTCAGCGCCGCATCGTTGAGCTGCAGCTTGTCCAGGGCCTCGCGCAGCAGAGCGAAGTCGTCCCCGTCGATCGGGTACAGCCCGGCGTAGACCATCGGGTTCGGGGGCTGGTAGCCGCCCAGATCCTGTTCGGCCGGTTGCGCGGCACTGGTCACGGTGTCACCCACCCGCGACTGGCGCACTTCCTTCACCCCGGTGATCAGGTACCCCACCTCGCCCACCCCGAGGGCCGAGCTCTTGGTGGGTTCGGGGGCGATCACGCCGACCTCGAGGGTTTCGTGGGTGGCCCCGGTCGACATCATCAGCACCTTCTCGCGGTGCGACAGTTCCCCGTCGACCACCCGCACGTAGGTGACCACCCCGCGATAGGTGTCGTAGACCGAGTCGAAGATCATCGCCCGGGCCGGGGCCTGCGGGTCACCCACCGGGGCGGGGATCTGCGCGACGATCTCGTCCAGCAGTTCGGCCACGCCGAGACCGGTCTTGGCCGACACCTTGAGCACGTCGTCGGGGTCGCAGCCGATGATGCCGGCCAGCTCCTCGGCGAACTTCTCCGGCTGGGCGCTGGGCAGGTCGATCTTGTTCAGCACCGGAATGATCGTCAGGTCGGCGTCGATCGCCAGGTACAGGTTGGCCA
>JAAYAO010000215.1 GCA_012719335.1 Propionibacterium sp.
CAGGTTCTGGCCGTAATCGACCAGGGTTCCATCGATGTCCAGCAGGACGACCTCGGGGATCTCCATGCACTCAGTGTTCCATCCGTCCGCCGACCGCCCCTCCCGACGCAGGCCTCACCACCTGCGCACGGGCCGGCGTTGCATTCATTCCAGTCGTCAACTCGGCATACTTGCGCTGCACGCCTGCCGACCGGACGGAGATCGCGATGACCGACCCGCAACCCCACGCCGCGGACAACCATGACCTGATCCGGGTGCGCGGTGCCAGGGTGAACAACCTCAAGAACATCGACGTCGACATCGCCAAACGCCGACTGACCGTGTTCACCGGGGTGTCCGGGTCAGGCAAGAGCTCCCTGGTTTTCGACACGGTGGCCGCCGAATCCCAGCGGTTGATCAACGAGACCTACTCGGCATTCGTGCAGGGCTTCATGCCGACGGTCGACCGTCCCGACGTGGATCGGCTCGAGGGTCTGACCACCGCGATCGTGGTGGGTCAGGAACGCATCACCCCCAACGTCCGCTCGACGGTGGGCACGGTGACCGACGCGAACGCCCTGCTGCGAATCCTGTTCAGCAAACTCGGCGACCCGCACATCGGCTCCCCGCAGGCGTATTCGTTCAATGTGCCCTCGGTCTCCGGCGGTGGCGCGATCACCGTCGACAAGGGTGCCGGGCAGACCAAGGTGCGCAAGAACTTCACCATCATCGGAGGCATGTGTCCCCGCTGTGAGGGCACCGGCAACGTCAAGGAACTGGACGTCGACGAGCTCTACGACGCGGCCAAGTCGCTGAACGAGGGCCCGTTCAAGGTGCCCGGCTACACGATGGACGGCTGGTACGGGCGAATCTTCATCGGCTCGGGGTACTTCGACCCCGACAAGCCGATCGCCGACTACACCGAACGCGAACTGCACGACCTGCTGCACCGGGAACCGGTCAAGATCAAGGTCGACGGCATCAACCTGACCTACGAAGGGTTGATCCCGAAGATCACCAAATCCATGCTCAGCAAGGATCCGGACGCGATGCAGCCGCACATCCGGGCCTTCGTGGAGCGGGCGGTCACCTACCGGGCCTGCCCCGACTGCGGCGGTACCCGATTGGCCGAGCACGCCCTGACCTCACGGATCACCGGCCGCAACATCGCCGACTTGTGCGCCCTGCAGGTGTCGGACCTGGCCGACTGGATCCGGGATCTGGACGAGCCGTCGGCCGCACCGGTGCTCACCGGCCTGCAGGAGCTGCTCGACTCGTTCGTCGACATCGGTCTGGGCTACCTCAGCCTGGATCGTCCGTCCGGGTCGTTGTCCGGCGGTGAGGCGCAGCGACTCAAGATGATCCGGCACCTGGGGTCGGCGCTGACCGACGTCACCTATGTCTTCGACGAACCCACCATCGGCCTGCATCCGCACGACATCCAACGGATGAACGCCCTGTTGCGGCAACTGCGCGACAAGGGCAACACCGTGCTGGTGGTGGAACACAAACCCGAGGTGATCGAGATCGCCGATCAGGTGATCGATCTGGGCCCCCGGGCGGGCAGCGCCGGCGGCGAGATCGTCCACCACGGTGATCTGGCGGGGCTGCGCGCGAGCGGCTCCCTCACCGGCCGACACCTGGACGACCGGGCGCGGCTGAAGGACGAGGTGCGCACCCCGTCCGGGGTGATCGAGGTGCGGGGTGCCGACACCCACAACCTCACCGGGGTGGACGTCGACATTCCGTTGGGTGTGCTGGTGGCGGTCACCGGGGTGGCCGGTTCGGGCAAGAGCTCCCTGATTCACGGGTCGGTCTCCCCACGCGACGGGGTGGTCGCCATCGACCAGGGCGCGATCCGGGGTTCGCGACGCAGCAACCCGGCGACCTACACCGGACTGTTGGAGCCGATTCGCAAGGCCTTCGCCAAGGCGAACGGGGTGAAACCGGCCCTGTTCAGCGCCAACTCCGCCGGGGCCTGTCCGGTGTGCAACGGCAACGGGATGATCTACACCGAACTCGGCTTCATGGAGACCGTGGCCAGCACCTGTGAGGAATGCGAGGGTCGACGCTTCCAGGCCGAGGTGTTGGAGTACCGCTTCGGTGGCCGGAACATCGCCGAGGTGTTGGCCCTGCCGGTGGACGAGGCGGTGGACTTCTTCGCCGCCGGGGAGGCCAGGGTGCCGGCCGCGCACAAGATCCTGCGCCGGCTGGCCGATGTCGGGCTGGGCTACATCACCCTGGGTCAGCCGCTGACCACTCTGTCGGGCGGGGAACGCCAACGGCTGAAGCTGGCCGACCGGATGGGCGCCCAGGGTGAGGTGTACGTGTTGGACGAGCCCACCTCCGGGTTGCACCCCGCCGATGTCGAACAGTTGCTCGCCCTGCTGGATCGGCTGGTCGACGACGGCAAATCGGTGATCGTGATCGAACATCATCAGGCGGTGATGGCCCACGCCGACTGGATCATCGACCTCGGCCCCGGGGCCGGCCATGACGGTGGCCGGGTGGTGTTCGAGGGCACCCCCGCCGAACTGGTGGCCGGCCGTGGCACCGTGACCGGCGAGCATCTGGCCGGCTACGTCGGGCAGTGACCGCCCCGTCCGGTCGGCACCGGCCACGCTCCCGCTGAGCGGAAGTCCCGCGCCGGCGACCGCCGAGCGTGCTCGCATGACCTCACTTAAGGCTATTCCCTTACCTTCGAGGTTTGCGTGCATGAAATTCCATCCGATTCTCCGGGGTGCCGCGGTGCTGACCGCAGCGGTCCTCGCCCTGTCCGCCTGCGCCCGCAGCGAGGAGGGCACCGACCCCGCCCCGCGCGACGATCAGTCCACCGACAATCCGGTGCAGGCCGGCCACTTCCCAGAGGACGGGGACGCCGGGGAACCCAGCCGGGGCGGCACCCTGACCTACGCCGACCTGTCCGAGGTGCGCTCCCTCGACCCGACCCAGGTGATTCCCACCGGCTCGTCGGGTGCCACCGCCCTGGTCGCGGTGTACGACCAGTTGGTGCGCTACGACGCTGCCAGCGGCGAATACCAGCCACGGTTGGCCGAATCGGTCGAGCCGAACGAGGACCACACCGAATGGACGATCACCCTCCGTCCGGACATCTCCTTCTCCGACGGCACCCCACTGGACGCCGACGCGGTGATCGGGTCGATGAACCACTACATGCAGAGCCAGGCCTTCGACGTCGCGACGATCGGCCCGCTGTGGGACGGCGTGGACAAGGTCGACGACCGCACCGTGGTGGTGAAGCTCAAGGAGCCCTGGGCGGTGTTCCAGGCTTCCCTGGCCCGTGGCCTCGGCTTCATCGTGGCCCCGTCCGCGATCGCCGACGGACCGGAGAACTTCACCCCGATCGGCGCCGGCGCCTTCACTTTCGACAACTACGCCCCCGGTGAGCACCTGCTGCTGAAGGCGAACCCGAACCACTGGGACGGCGCCCCCTACCTGGACAACCTGCGGTTCGTCTGGCTCGGCGCCGACCAGACCAAGTACGA
>JAAYAO010000216.1 GCA_012719335.1 Propionibacterium sp.
GAGGTCTTCATCGCCGCCATCGAGAACGCCTCCCGCGGCTGATTCACCGATGCTCGACATCGGCTACGCCGGAGCCTTTCTGGGCGGCATCGCGATGCTGCTCAGCCCCTGTGCCGCCCTGCTGCTGCCGGCGTTCTTCGCCTACGCCTTCACCGGCCCCCGCCAGTTGCTGGGCCGCACCGGCATCTTTCTGCTCGGCCTGTTGACCGCGCTGGTGCCGCTGGGAGTGGCGGCCTCCACCCTGGGCGCCTTCTTCACCGAACACCGGCCCACCCTGGTGTTGGTGCTGTCACTGGTGGTGATCGTGTTCGGGGTGCTGCAGATTCTCGGCATCCCGCTGCCGATGCCGAAGATCGGCACCGGTAACCGGGACGCGAAGTCGGGGCTGGCGGTGTATCTGCTCGGTATCTCCTACGGGTTGGCCGGGGCCTGCTCGGGCCCGATCCTGGGGTCGGTGCTGGCGGTGGCGGCCTTCGGCGGCGACCCGGTGTACGGCGGCGTGCTGCTGGCCTTCATGGGCCTGGGCATGGTGGTGCCCCTGTTCGTCCTCGCCCTGTTGTGGACCCGTTTCGACCTGGGTTCGCGCGGCTGGTTGAAGCCGCGGCCGCTGCACTTCGGGCCGATCCGGACGACCGTGGTGCAGGTGGCTAGCGGGGTGATCTTCGTGCTGTTGGGCCTGCTGATGATGTTCACCGAGGGCACCGCGGGCCTGCCGGGGGTGTTGGACGCCCGCACCCAGCAGAGCTTCGAGATCTGGATCCGGGATCTGGCGGCCGGAATCCCCGACTACGTCTTCCTGCTGGCCCTGGCCGTGGTCGCCGGCCTGGTGGTGTGGCTGGTGATGCGATTGCGCGCCCGCACCGCCGCAGACGTCGAGCAGCCCGCCGACCACGACTGAGGCGCAACCGGCACGACGCCCGGCCCGAGAACTGCCCACACCACCGCGCACTTGCCGCCGTGTCCGAAGCTACCCACCGCCGCATACTGCCGCGGTGACCGAAACCGCAAGAATGAGCGAAGCCGGAGCCATAGTGGCCGTGGCCCGGCTCATCCTCGAGACTTCAGTCACCGACCCCACCCGCCGACCTCCCGGAGTGGTCACTCCCCAAAAGTCAAGACCCCATGGGTACTACGTGCCGCGACGGCGGCCGCACCATCATGGAAGGTGAGAACGCCACCCCCGTGGACCATCACGCGCTATTGATCGACCACAGAATCGCCGGGGCGCCGTAGGCCCCGGCGATTCGTCCCGCCCACCCTCAGTAGGTGAGTCCGGCGGTCATCCCGCCGTCCACCACGTACCGGCTGCCGGTGACGTAACTGGCCTCGTCGGAGGCCAGGAAGAGCACCACGTTGGTGATGTCGGCCGGGGCGGCGAAGCGGGGCATCGGCAGTTTGCCCATCAGACCCGGGTCGGCCGACGCGTCAGCGGTGTCCTCGGTGCGGCCGGTCATGGCGGTGGCCACCCCGCCGGGATGTACCGAGTTGACCCGCACCCCGCGCGCCCCGAACTCCAGTGCGGCCACCTGGGTGATGCCGGTGACCCCGAACTTGCTGGCGGTGTAGGCCGACAATCCGGCCGCCCCCTTGAGCCCGTTCACCGAGGCGATGTTGATGATCGAGCCGCCGTCGCGGATCACCCTGCCGACGGTCTTCAGGCCGAGCCACTCCCCGACCAGGTTGATGTCCAGGACGCGACGGAAATCGGCCAAGGACATCTCCAGGATCGGGCTGAAGGCCAGTACGCCGGCGTTGTTCACCAGAATGTCGATGTGCCCGAAGGCGTCGATGGCCGCGTCGACGACCCGTTGCCAGTCCTGTTCGGAGGTGACGTCGTGGCGCAGAAACCGGACGGCGTCGCCCAGTTCGGCGGCCAACGCGGCCCCCTCGTCCTCGAGGATGTCGGTGCACACCACCTTGGCGCCCTCGGCGACGAACCGTCGCACGTGCGAGGCACCCATGCCGCGCGCCCCACCGGTGATCAGCGCCACCTTGTCGTCCAACCTGCCCACGATGCCCCCTTCGGTCGATTCCGGTCGGAGGGTACCGCCGGTTCGGGGGTGCCGGAGATCGTTTTCCCACTGGCCCGTTCGCCTCGACCGGACGGCGCGCTGATGGTCGCCGGACGGGCCCGGACGTCGGCGGCATAGGTTGGGGCCGTGAACCAACGCCGCCTGCTCACCATCGCCGGCTGGATGACCGCCGGGGCCGCCCTGGCCACCGCGGCGGTGGCCGGCTTCACCGCGTGGAGTGTCAGCGCGGTGCGCCGTCCCTGGCCGCCGTACACCTTCAGCCCCTTCGAGATCGGTGCTCCGGGCGAGGACGTGACGTTCTCCGCCGCGGACGGGGTGCGGCTGGCCGGCTGGTGGTTCGCCCGGCCCGAGTCGAGTTCGGTGGTGATCTGCTGTCACGGTCATCGTGGCAACAAGGCCGACATGCTCGGCATCGGGCCGGGGTTGTGGCGGGCCGGGCACAACGTGTTGTTGTTCGACTTTCGTGGTTCGGGTGACTCCGAGGGCAGCCACCTGACGATGGCCCTGCACGAGCAGCGGGATCTGCAGGCGGCGATCGACCTGGTGCAGCGGCTGCGACCCGGGGCCCGGGTGTCGGTGGTCGGCTTCTCGATGGGTGCGGCGACCGCGATCCTCACCGCGTCGGTGGATGACCGGATCGAACGGCTCGTGCTGGATTCGCCCTTCGCCACCATGCAGGACGTGATCGCCACCGGGTACCGCCGCTACCGGATTCC
>JAAYAO010000217.1 GCA_012719335.1 Propionibacterium sp.
TGTCGCCGTACAGGTCGCGGATGATGGCCAGGGCATGGATGCCCATCACCAGACCACTCAGCATGTCGAAACAGCCCGGCCCGCGCAGCACCCCGTCGGTGATGCTGAACGGCAGCCGCTCCAGGGTGCCGAGCGGCCACACGGTGTCCTGATGGGTGACGATGACGACCTTGGGTTCCCCGCTGCCGAATCGCATCCGCAGGTGCGTCACCCCGTCCAACACGATGATCTCGGGTTCAGCACCCAATCGCCGGTACAGCAGGGCGGCGATCGCCGCGGCGCCGTCGGCGACCGCTTCCAGATCATCGGTCGGGGTTTCGCGGGTGATCACCCGTTCCAGGTCGCGCAGCATCTGGGGCAGCCTGGCCGAACTCGCCTGCAGCAGGGGTTGTTGTTCCGCCGTCATGACCACCTTTCGCTCGGCAACCCAGCCTAGTATGCGCGCCCTCGAGGCATGCGTGCGCACCATCGCACCGATCGGAGCCGACCGACTCGACCGGGGCTGGACACCCGGTCACAACGAGCTCCGGGCTCGTGGCATTCTCCGGCCCGTCCGGTAGCACCAACGACGGGCGGGCCCACCGGATTCGCCGGTGAGCCCGCCCGCGCCGTGTGTACCTACTGCTGGATCCAGGCCTTGCCGAAGATCACCATCGAGTTGGCGGCACCCTGGACGTCGTACACGTTCTGTGCCCAGAAGTAGTGCTCACCGAACGGCCCCCAGTTCAGGAATGGCACCTGCTCGTTGTACAACGCGGAGACCTCGTTCATCGCCTGCTGCTGCTCCTCCTCGGTCGATGCGGCCTTGAACGCCTCGATCGCGGCATCCATCTCCGAAGAGGTGTGCGCACCGTAGGTCTGGTTGCCCTGTGAATGGATGGTCGCGAACATCTTGGGGTACGGGTCGAACTCCCGGTAGTTGTGACCCCATCCCATGACGTCGTACGAGCCGCTGTTGGCCGTGGTGATCTGATCGGCAGCGGCACGCAGGTAGGTCACGTTGACCTCGAAACCGACCGCTTCGAGCTGGGCCTCCACGGCGAGGGCGATGTCCCGGGACTGCGGATCGGCTCCGTCGAAGTACTCGATCTTGCCGTCGAAACCTTCACTCTTCGCCTCTTCGAGCAACTCGGCCGCCTTCGTCGGGTCGTGCTCGGTTTTGCCTTCATCGCCGTGCCAGCGCGAGTACTCGGGGAACAGTTCGGTACTCGCCAGCCCCTTGCCCTGGAAGGCCCGATCCACCAGGATCTGCGGATCAATGGCCAACTGCATGGCTTGGCGAACACGGACGTCGGCGCCGGGATGCCCGTCCGCCGCGTTGATGAGCGCAACATTGCTGGCCGCCACCATCTGCCGGAACCCCGGGTACCCGGCCGCCAACAACTCCTCGACCATGTTCGGGTCACGGTTGTAGATCGCCTGGACGTCACCGGATTCGAGGGCTTCCGCGCTGGTGATCGGGTTCTCGTAATAGACGATCCGCAGCCGATCGAGGTAGGGCTCGCCGTCCCAGTAGTTCGGGTTGGCAGCGAGCACCGTTTCCTCGCCCGGTTTGACCGATTCGACCGTGAACGGACCGGCGCCGATGGGCGTGAACCCGTCCCCTTCCCCGGAACCTTCCCCGACGATCATCCCCGGGCCGCTGGCCAGCAGGTTCACGAACCCGGGCCAGGGTTCTGCCAGGACGATCTCGACGGTCGTATCGTCCATCACGTCGGTCTGCTGAACGTTGGCATTCCAGAGCGTCTTGTCCGGGGCGGACTCGCTGTTGGCATACCGGTCGAAACTCCCGACCACCGCCTCGGCATCGAACGGCGAACCATCACTGAACGTCGTCCCGGGGCGCAACGTCAGCGTCCAGACGGTGAAGTCGTCGTTGGGCTCCAAGGACTCCGCGAGTTGCGGGACGACCTCCCGCTGCTCGGGGTCGTAGCGCACCAAGGTGTCGTAGATGTTGATCATTTCGACACCACCGGTGGTTGCGAACGCTCCCGTGACGGTCGGGTCCAAGGATCGCGGCTCGGTGAAGGCGGCCAAGCTGAGCGTGCCTCCCTCCACGGGATCACCGCCACTCTCCTGATCGCCGGTGAAGTAGCCCTCCTCGTATTGGCCCGCTTCACCGGTGGGTTCTTCGTTCGCTTCGTTACGTTCCTCAGGGGTTGCACATCCAGTTGCCAGCAGGATGAGCGCGGCGCCAACAGCGACCAATCCCCTCCGTCGACGAGTCCGGTACATGGTTGACCTCCGTGGTTGAACAATCGTTGGGTCAAACTGTGATATCACTTTCGCCCGGATATAGAAATGGTTCATCCCGAACGCGGTGAATCCTGCACAGACAGGAATTTCTCCGGCCCGGCACCATTCACCAACCGGTCGTCGGGCGCCGTCCAGCTCGGCGGCCCGCTACGGTGCCCCTCATGGAGCCCATCCACGTTCACGAGCTCGGCAACCCGGCCGGGCCGACCCTGGTGCTCGTGCACGGCATGGCCGAGGCCGGCACCGCTTGGCCGGACGCGGTCGACCGCTGGGGTGATCGGTATCGCCTATTGGCGATCGATCACCGCGGTCACGGCTCCTCCCCGCGGTTCAACCCCGAGGACATGCCCACCACCCGCTCCTTCTGGCGGGCCGATCTGACCGACGTCCTGCGCCGGCAGCCCGAGCCACCGGTGGTGGTGGCGTTCTCGATGGGGGCCACGATCAGCCTGCGGATCGCCGCAGATCACCCCGAGTTGCTGCGGGCATTGGTGCTGGAGGACCCGGCCAGGCCCTCGGCCACCGTCGAAGCGCAGCAGGCTTTCGTCGAGGTCCAGTTGCGCACCCTGGCGGCCTTCGCCGACGGTGGCGCCGAGCGACGGGCCCGGCTCCGGGAACGCACTAACTGGTCCGATGCCGAGATCGAGGCCTGGTCCGACTGCAAGACCCAGGTCGATGAGGAGATGATCCGGCACGGGGTGGGTCTGGGCGAGGACGATCTGGACGAGCGGTTGCGTGCCATCGAGGTGCCGACCCTGGTGATCGCCCCCGAGGGTGGGCCGATGGCCCCGAATCCGGCCCGGATCCGCAATCCGTTGGTGGACATCCGGTTCATCCCCGGCGCCGGGCACAGCGTGCGCCGGGACGCCCCGGCCCCCTACTACGCGCTCGTCGAACAGTTCCTGGCCCAACATCATCCGGCCACCTGACTGCAAACCGCCTTGTTTCGGGGCCTCAACCCCGGATGACGGATAACGAGCCACAACGAGGCGGTTTGCAGCAGCCGCCGCCGAGGAGGCTGCCGAACAGCCCCGGGTCAGCCGACATCGCGGGCCAACCCTTCGACCCGCTCGGCCCCCGGCAGCCTCAGCAACTCCGCGGTGGGCACGAACAGTTTCGAGCCGCGAATCCCCGAGCCGATGCACACCCATTCCCGGTCGGCGACCGCCTCGTCCACCCAGATCGGCCACTCGGCCGGAACCCCCACCGGGGTGATGCCGCCGTACTCCATCCCGGACGCTTCGACGGCGTATTCCATCGGGGCGAAGGAGGCCTTGCGGGCGCCCAGGCGTTTGCGCACCACGTTGTTCACGTCCACCCGCCGATGCGCCAGCGTCATGCACACCGCATGGGAGTCGACACCGGCGCGGATACCCCGCACCACCACCGCGTTGGCGCTGGCCTCCATCGGCACCCCGTACTCGGCACAGAGCGCTTCGGTGTCGGCGAACGCCGGGTCGATCTCGGCGACCAGCGCGGACGGGAGGTACTCCCGCAGGGCCTCGGCGACCGGTGCCGCGAGCAGGTCGGGATGTTCCCGGGCCGGCAACGCGGTGAGCCGGCCGAACACCTCGTCACTCATCGCCACCACCGAGCACCGCAGCCGGCAGGTGGGTGTCGAATCCGTCGATCGTGCGGGCGTTCTTCTCCCGCTGATACTTGGCGATGCCCTCGGGGCCCTTCTTGTCGGCCCAGGAGTACATCAGGTCGCGCTGCCCGACGTGCTCGTAGAGCGGCACCCCGAACCCACAGGAGGTCTGACATTCGGTGACCGTGACGTCGTAGACCTGCCGGGCCCCGTCCAGAGGCGGGAAGAGTTCGACCAGTTCGGCGAAGTCGGGGTCACCGGGTTGGACGCAGCGGGCGGTGCCGTACAACCGCAGGATCCAGGGTTTGGCCTCGAAGCTGCAGAACATGATCGTCATTCGCGGGTTCTGCGCCACGTGGCCGGCGGTTTCGTTACCGGACCCGGTGCCGTTCAGCCAGGCCACCCGGTGCGGCCCCAGCACCCGGAAGGTGTCCAAGCCCTTGGGGGACACATTGACCCGGCCATCGGCAGCCGCTGTGCCGACGAAGTACATCTGCTGGCGCTCGATGAACTCGACCAGTTGCGGTTCGATGGAATCGTAGAACTTCGCCATGGCTGACATGCTGCCATGGCGGGCGCTCGTTCAACGGTCGTGGGCGGATACGCTCGTTCCGTCCGATCGTCGCCAGCGGCCGCAACTTTAACTCTTGAAGTTGCAGATTGTCCCGAATCCGGCTCACTTGATCCTCAACCGGACGGCTGCTCTCCGCCGGCCAGTCGGGCGATGTGGATGGTGAGATAGCTGACCTCGTCGTCGGTGACCGGTTGTCCCAGGCGCAGTTCGAGCACTTGTCGCAAGTTCACCGCTGCGCCGTAGGCCTCGGGGTAGGACTCCCGGATGGCCTTGGCGAAGGAGCCGGCCACTTGTTCGGTGAACTGTTTGCCCTGGTTCGCCCGGACGAAGAAGTAGCGCAGGTGGGTGATGAA
>JAAYAO010000218.1 GCA_012719335.1 Propionibacterium sp.
CAGAACTTGCCGGCCGGCAACGATCGGCCCGACTTGGCCAGCGCGCACGCGTTCGCGTCGCCCAGCACGGCGCCGTGGGCGGTGGCCGCCCGGGCGCGGGCCGCCCGCACGTCGTCCAAACCCGGCGGGTCGCCCGGCTGCACGGTCAGAACGCCTCCTCGGGCAGGTCCATGGCGGTCAGGTCGGTGGCCTGCAAGATCTTGCGTTCGGCGATCACCTTCGGCAGCACGGTGCTGCAGAACCACGATGCGGAGGCGATCTTGCCGCGGTAGAAGTCGGCCTCGGCGCCGTTCGCGCCGGCCTCCAATGCATCGCGGGCCACCACCGCGCCGCGCAACAGCAGCCACGCGCACAACACGTCACCGAGGGTCATCAACAGTCGGGTGGTGTTCAGACCGACCGTGTAGATACTGCGCGGATCCGCACCCTTGGCGAGCCCCTCCAGGGTGGACAGTAGAACCGCGACCATCGTGCCGGCCTCGTTCAGCGCCGTACCGAGCAACGCGGCTTCGGACTCGAAGCCGGTGACGTCGGCCAGGAAGGTGGTGATCTCGTTGGACACCGCTCCCAGCGCCCGGCCGCCGTCGCGGACGATCTTGCGGAAGAGCAGGTCCTGGCCCTGGATCGCGGTGGTGCCCTCGTAGAGGGTGTCGATCTTGGCGTCGCGGACGTACTGCTCCAGCGGGTACTCGGCCAGGAAGCCCGAGCCGCCGTAGGTCTGCAGGCACTCGGTGCCCAGCAACACCCAGGACCTCTCCGAGCCGTACCCCTTCACGATCGGCAGCAACAGATCGTTGATGCTCTCGGCCAGATCGTCGGTCTTGCCCTCGGCCTCAGCCAGCCACACCCGGTCCTGCATCGAGGCGGTGTAGATCACCAGCGACCGCAGCGCCTCGGCGTAGGCCTTCTGGGTGAGCAGCGAACGCCGGACGTCCGGGTGGTGGGTGATCGTCACCCGCGGGGCGGTCTTGGAGTTGTCGACCATGTCGGCGCCCTGCACCCGGCTCTTCGCGTAATCCAGCGCGTTCAGGTAGCCGGTGGACAAGGTTGCGATCGCCTTGGTGCCGACCAGCATCCGGGCGTACTCGATCACCTGGAACATCTGGGCGATGCCGTCGTGCACCTCACCCAGCAGCCAGCCCTTGGCCGGAGCACCGTCGCCGAAGGTCAACTCGCAGGTCGAGGACGCCTTCAGGCCCATCTTGTGTTCGAGGTTGGTGGCGTACACGCCGTTGCGCTCACCGAGCTCGCCGGTCTCGGGGTCGAACCAGAACTTCGGCACCAGAAACAGGCTGAGCCCCTTGGTGCCGGGGCCGCCGACGCCCTCGACGCCCACCGGGCGGGCCAGCACGAAGTGCATGATGTTCTCGGTGAGGTCGTGCTCGCCGGAGGTGATGAAACGCTTCACCCCGGTCAGGTGCCAGGTGCCGTCGTCCTGCAGTTCGGCCTTGGTGCGGCCGGCGCCGACATCGGAGCCGGCGTCCGGCTCGGTCAGCACCATCGTCGAGGCCCATTCGCGGTCGACCATCAGTTGGGCGATCCTCCGGTCGCGCTCGGTGCCGTTCTTGAAGGCGACATGGGCGAACTTCGGGCCCGAGGCGTACATGAACAGGGGCGGGTTCGCGCCGATCAGCATCTCGGCCAGCGCCCAACGCACCGAGGGCGGGGTCGGCTGACCACCGAGTTCCTCGGGCAGTTCGGTGCGCCACCAGCCGGCGTCCATGTACTCGCGGAAGGCCTTCTGGTAGGACGCGGGCAGCGTCACCGTCCGCTCCTTGGCGTCGTACACCGGGGGGTTGCGGTCGCCGTCGACCATCGCGTCGGCCAGCCGCTCCCGGCTGAGCACGTCGACCTCGTGCAGCATCGCCTCCACGACCTCGCGGTCGAGGTCCTCGGCCGGGCCGGTGCCCAGCAACTCGTCGCGTCCGAAGACCTCGAAGAGATTGAACTGCAGATCGCGCAGGTTCGACCGGTAATGCGTCATGGGGTGGCCCCTATCACCATGTAGTTACTCGTCGGTAACAACCAGTATGCAAAACCGGACGGGAGTGTGCAAGGGGTCACATTCACCCAGTGGTGCGCCATCATGGAGCCCATGAATCGGATGGCCTGGGCTCTGTGGTGGCTGGCGGTGCTCGTGCAACTGCTCACCCAGCTGCCGTTGCTCGACACCTGGCAACCGCTCAGCCAGGTGCTGCTGATGCCGATTCTGATGCTGGTGTTGATCACCCGCCGCCCGGACAGCTCGTGGGTGCTGGTGTGGGCCCTCGGGGCACTGTTCTGGAGCTGGCTGGGCGACACCGGGCCCAAACTCGTCGGCCCCGACTGGGGATTCCTGACCATGCTCGGCGGCTTCTTCGTTGCCCAGTTGTGCTGGATCGCAGCCCTGGCCCCGTCCTGGCGACGCAGTGTGCTCGGTCGACGCCGAATCCTGCTGGTGCCCTATGTCGCGGTGGCCGGGCTGCTGCTCGGCATCGCGCTGCCCGCGGCCGGTTCGATGGCCCCGTTCGTGATCGGGTACGCCCTGGTGCTGCTGTTGATGGCGGTGCTGGCCACCGGCCGCGGGCTGGGTGCGGCGATCGGCGGCCTGCTGTTCATCTTCAGCGACGCCCTGATCGCCCTGAAGACCTTCGTGCCCGCCTTCGACTTCGTCGGCTCCGGCTTCGTGGTGATGCTCACCTACATGCTCGCCCAAGCCCTGCTGGTGCGCGGGGTACTCGGCTCACGCCGCCGATCCACCCGCTGAGGGAGCTTTCGGC
>JAAYAO010000219.1 GCA_012719335.1 Propionibacterium sp.
ATCGGGTAGATGTCCTGATACTTCTTCGGCGGGTTCTCGGCGTAGGCGATGGTGCCGTCGGCCCGTTCGGTGAACCACTCGCGGTGGTCGACCACCCAGGGGTGGTCGGGGGAAGCCTGCAAGGCGAGGTCCAGGGCCACCTCCAAGCCCAACTCGCCGGCCTTGGCGACGAACCGTTCGAAGGCCGCCACATCACCCAGGTCGGGGTGGATCGCGTCGTGCCCACCCTCGGGGGCGCCGATCGCCCAGGGCGAGCCGACATCGTCCGGGCCCGGGGTCAGGGTGTTGTTGCGGCCCTTGCGGAAGGCGGTGCCGACCGGGTGGATCGGCGGCAGGTACACCACGTCGAAGCCCATCGCGGCCGCGGCCTCGAGACGTTCGTGGGAGCCGTCGAAGGTGCCCGAGAGCCAGACCTCGCGTTCGGCATTCCAGGTGGCCCCCTGGGAGCGGGGGAAGAACTCGTACCAGGCCGAGAACAGGGCCCGTTTGCGGTCGACGAAGATCGGGAACTCGCGGGTCGGGGTGACCAGCCGGCGCGGCCCGTGGGTGCGCATCAGGGCGTCCAACTTCTCGTCGGCGGCGGCCGCGGCCAGCATCGCCTCGGGGGAGGACGGGTTCAACGCCTCGCTGTAGCGGCGCAACTCGTCGGCCCCGGCGTGGTCGCCGGCGGATTCGGCGTCGGTGACCCCCTCGGCCAGCAACAGCCGTCCCTCGGTGCACATCAGTTCGACGTCCTGCCCGGCGGCGAACTTGATCTCGGCGTCGTGGCGCCAGGTGGCCCACGGGTTGTCCCAGGCCTCGATCCGGTAGGTCCAGGCCCCTTCGGCCGGCAGCCGCACCTGTGCCTCCCAGCCGTCCAGACCCTTGGGCTCGACGAGCTCCATCGGGACGGAGAAGGACGCACCATCGGGCCCGCTGAGCACCACGGTGGCGCCGAGCTGGTCGTGGCCCTCGCGGAAGATCGTCGCGGTGATCGGAATCAACTCGTCGACCACGGCCTTGGCCGGGTAGGCGCCCCCGGCCAGCACCGGGCCGACCTCGATCACCGGGATCCGGCCGATCGGATCCCCGGTGGCAGCAGCGGCGCCGGTCACGTTCGTCGAACTCTGCATCTCAGTCACGAGCACCACAGTATCGACGCCCGGCCCGGCCCGGACACCGGGAAGGCGGGTGCCGATCCGTCCCGGTGTCGGGGATGGGTCACAGCACTGAACAGAGGGCCGGATGCCCCGTTGTGGTGGCCGGTTCGGGGTGTCTTTGATCACACCCGGCCGATGGGGCCGCGGATCGGTGTGACCGGGGTCATCCAGCGGTCATCATGACCCGCTACGGTATGGCCCCGTGCGTGCTATTCGACGATTCATCGTGCATCCGGTGTTGCCCGACGCCCTGCGTCCGCTGCTGGAGCTGTCCCTGAACCTCCGGTGGGCCTGGCATGAGCCCACCCGTGAGCTCTTCCGCGCCATCGACCCCGACTTGTGGGATGCGGTCGGTCACGACCCGCAGGACCTGCTCTCCCAGGTCGAGCCCGATCGGCTGCGGACCCTGGCGAACGACCGCAAGTTCGTGCGCCGTCTCGACCTGCTCCATGCAGACCTGACCGACTACCTCACCAGTGACCACTGGTACCAGCGGTGGGCCGCCGAGAGCGAGAACGCCCCCTCGGCGATCGCCTACTTCTCCGCGGAGTTCGGGGTCTCGGAGGTGCTGCCGCAGTACTCCGGTGGTCTGGGCATTCTGGCCGGTGATCATCTGAAGGCCGCCAGCGACCTGGGCGTGCCGATTCTGGGCGTCGGTCTGCTGTACCGCCACGGCTACTTCCGTCAGTCGCTGAACGCGGCCGGCTGGCAGCAGGAGCGCTACCCGCTGCTCGATCCCAACGACATGCCGCTCACCCTGCTGACCGAGGACGACCAGCCGGTGTACATCACCGTGCCGGTGCGCGGTCGCACCCTGACCGCCGCGATCTGGGTCGCCCAGATCGGCCGGGTGCCGTTGCTGATGCTCGACTCCGATGTCGAGGCCAACGGTGAGTACGAGCGCGGGGTGACCGACAAGCTGTACGGCGGTGGCGCCGACCACCGACTCGCCCAGGAGGTGCTGCTGGGTATCGGCGGTGTCCGCGCAGTGCGCGAGTACTGCCGGATCACCGGCCACCCGGTGCCCGAGGTGTACCACGCCAACGAGGGCCACGCCGGCTTCCTCGGCCTGGAACGGATCCGCGAGTACATGGTGAACGCGTCGATGGACTTCGACACCGCCCTGGAGCACACCCGTGCGGCCACGGTGTTCACCACCCACACCCCGGTGCCGGCCGGTATCGACCGGTTCCCCCGCGACATGGTCGCCGACCAGTTCCGCACCTTCGAACCGCTGCCGCTGGACCGGATCATGGCCCTGGGCACCGAGGACTTCGAGGGCGGGGACGCCGGCCGCTACAACATGGCGGTGATGGGACTGCGGCTGGGCCAGCGCGCCAACGGCGTGTCCCAACTGCACGGTGAGGTGTCCCGGGACATGTTCCAGGGCCTGTGGCGCGACTTCGATTCCACCGAGGTGCCGATCGGTTCGGTCACCAACGGTGTGCACCACCGCACCTGGATCCACCCCGAGCTGCTCGAGTTGCTCGAGTCGCCGCTGGAGGACTCCGAAACCGTCATCGACGGCTATGACTGGTCGGCGCTGGACCGGGTCGACGACAACACCATCTGGTCGTTGAAGAACCGGATGCGTGGTGACCTGGTGTCGATGGCCCGCACCCGGTTGCTGAAGAGCCACCGGCAGCGGGGCCTGACCGGTTCCAGCGACTGGATCTCCAACGCCCTCGACCCGCAGGTGCTCACCTTCGGGTTCGCCCGGCGCGGCGCGTCCTACAAGCGGCTCACCCTGATGCTGCGCGATGCCGACCGGTTGAAGCGGCTGCTGCTCGACCCCGAGCGTCCGATTCAGATCGTGATCGCCGGCAAGTCGCACCCGGCCGATGACACCGGCAAGTCGCTGATCCAGACGATGGTGCAGTTCGCCGATGATCCCGAGGTGCGCGGCCGGATCGTGTTCCTGCCCGACTACGACATCTCGCTGGCCCGGCCGTTGTACCCGGGCTGCGATGTGTGGATCAACAACCCGCTGCGCCCCTACGAGGCCTGCGGCACCTCCGGCATGAAGGCCGCGATGAACGGTGCGGCCAACCTGTCGATCCGCGACGGCTGGTGGGACGAGTTGTACCACCCCGACTGGGGTTGGGAGATTCCGTCGGCCGAGGGCATCCTCGACCCGGAGCAGCGCGACGAGCACGAGGCCAACTCGCTCTACGAGATCATCGAGAACGAGATCGTGCCCCGGTTCTACGACCGGGACGCCCACGGCCTGCCCAGCCGCTGGATCCAGATGGTGCGCGACACCATCTCCGGGCTGGCCCCGCAGGTGCTCGCCTCGCGGATGGTGCGCGACTACGTCACCCAGATGTACGCCCCGGCCGCCGAATCGGCCGAGCGCACCAACGCCGAGGGCTTCGCCGAGACCCTGGCGGCCTGGAAGAGGCAGGTGCGCGGGGCTTGGTCGCAGGTGCGCGTCGAACACGTCGAGAACCTCACCTCGGGGGCGATCGACACCGACGCCGACCTGCACGTCGCCGCGACCGTGCGGCTGGGTGACCTGCGTCCGGAGGACGTCGAGGTGCAGGTGGTCGCCGGCACCGTCGACTCCAACGACCAGTTGCACGACGTGCACATTCACGCCGTCGAGAACTACACCGACGCCGGTGACGGCCTGCTGCGGTACGAGGTGAAGTTCCCGGTGCACCAGACCGGCTCCATCGGGTACACCCTGCGGGTGGTGCCCAAGCATGACGGCCTGGTCAGCGTCGCCGAGATGGGCCTGGCGGTACTGCCCGCGAACTGATCGCGGGGCTCCGACCCGAACTCGCCACCGATTCCCCCGTGGGGTCGGTGGCGAGTTGCGTTGTGCGTGGGGTGGTCGCTGGTTTCGACGGGCTCAACCGACGCGACCGGGGTGGGGGAGGTCGCTGGTTTCGACGGGCGGACGCTGCGCGTCCTGCTCAACCGACGCGACCGGCCGACGCGATCAGCGGCTGAAGCGGATCTCTCCTCCGACGACGGTCATCTCGACGCCGGTGTCGGCGAGGCGGCCGGTGGGGGAGTCGGAGGCGCGGTCGACCACGACGAAGTCGGCGAGCATGCCCGGGGCGAGTCGGCCCAGCACATCGTCCTGACCGGCCGCCCGGTGCGGGCCGATGGTGTGCGCCCAGAGCGCTTGTTCCACGGTGAGCTTCTCCGCCGGTTGCCAGCCGCCCTCGGGGGTGCCGTCGGGGCGGGTCCGGTGTACCGCGGCGTCCAGGGTGTGGAAGGGGTTCGGCACCTCCACCGGGCCGTCGGAGCCGAAGGCCAACAGCGCCCCGGCCCGCCACATCGACCC
>JAAYAO010000220.1 GCA_012719335.1 Propionibacterium sp.
CAGGGCGAAGCCGGGGGCCTTGCGGGTGCGGGAGGCGAGCGCGGCATTGCCGAGACCACCGCGGCCGCCGGTGGCCACCACCACCTCGTCGTCGGTGTGGGCCAGGTCGGCGAGCAGTTCGCCGGTGTCGTCGTCGGTGACCTGGGTGCCGATCGGCACGTCCAGCACGATGTCCTCGCCGTTGGCGCCGTTCTGGTTGTCGCCGCGGCCGGGCTCACCGTTCTGCGCGCGACGGTGCGACTGCCGGTGGTAATCCACCAGGGTGGTCAACCCGGGGTCGACGCGCAGGGTGACCGAGCCACCGTTGCCGCCGTTACCGCCGTCGGGGCCACCGAGCGGCTTGAACTTCTCGCGACGTACCGAAGCACAACCGTGGCCACCGTTTCCGGCGGCCACGTTGAGTGTCACCTGATCAACGAATGACGGAATCGCCATCGGCGCTCCTCCTTCGCTGTCGGGTCATCCTGTCGTCGGCGCTCAGGCCGACGGGGCCACCTCGGCAGCCTTGATGTTGACGACCCGGCGGCCACGCTTGTTGCCGAACTCGACCTCACCCGGAACCAGCGCGTAGAGGGTGTCGTCGCCACCGCGTCCCACACCGGTGCCGGGGTGGAAGTAGGTGCCGCGCTGACGGACGAGGATCTCGCCGGCGTTGACGTTCTGGCCGCCGAAGCGCTTGACGCCCAGCCGCTTGGAGTTGGAGTCGCGACCGTTACGGGTCGACGACGCGCCCTTCTTTGTTGCCATGTCGCTACCTCAGCTCTCGATGCCGGTGACTTTGACCTGCGTGTAGCGCTGGCGATGGCCCTGGCGCCGCCGGTAACCGGTCTTGTTCTTGTACTTGAAGATCCGAATCTTCGGGCCCTTGGTCTCGGCGAGCACCTCGGCGGTGACCTTCACCTTGTCCAGAGCCTTGGCCTCCGAGGTCACGGCGTCGCCGTCGACGACCAGCAGCGGCTGCAACTGGACCGAGGAACCAACCTCGTCGGTGACCTTGTCGATCTCGAGGACATCGCCAACGGCCACCTTGTGCTGGCGGCCGCCACTGCGCACGATCGCGTACACGCCTGACCTACTCTCTTCTGCCTGGAAAACTGTCACGCGGTGCTCACCGGGCCAACCATCCGTTGGACGGGGAGGCGAAAATCGCTGCATGAATACAACCGCACCGCGTGCGCACCGAGGATCAATGGTAGGCGGCGCCCGCGAACCGGTCAAACCAACGGGACGGAAATCGGCTTCCGTCCGATGTTCTCCGTAGTCTGAAGCTCCACAGCCACCGGGAGGGACGATGGAGTTTCAACGGATCCGGGTCGATGCGAACGGCCTGTCGATGCACGTCACGATGGCCGGGACGGGCCCGGCGGTGTTGATGATGCACGGTTTCCCCGGTTTGGGCTACTCGTGGCGCCACCAGGTGCGGGCGCTGGCCGAGGCCGGGTACACCGCGATCGCCCCGGACATGCGCGGCTACGGCGGCACCGACGCCCCGACCGAGGTCGAGGCCTACGGCCGCGACCGGGTGGTGTCGGACGTGCTGGGGCTGCTCGATGCCCTGGGCATCGACCGGGCCGTGGTGTCCGGCCACGACTTCGGGGCACCCCTGGCCTGGGATCTGCCGCACTGGGCCCCCGACCGGATCCGCGGAGTGATGGCGGTCAGCGTGCCGTTGCGGCACCGCTCCCCGCACCGGCCGTCGAAGGCTTTTGCCGCGATGGCCGAGCAACACTTCCTGCACCACGACTACTTCCGTGAACCGGGCCGGGCCGAGGCCGAACTGAACCCGCGCACCGAGGAGTTCCTGCACCGGTTGTTCTTCGCCCTGAGCGGCGGGTACCGGTACCTGGACGTGTGGCAGCACCCCAGCCACACCCCGGACGGGCGCCGATTGGGCTACCTGGACGTGTTGCCGCAGGCACCCGCGCTGCCCTGGCATTGGCTGACCCGGGAGGATCTGGCGGTCTACGTCGAGGGTTTCCGGCACGGCTTCACCGGCGGGCTGAACTGGTACCGGGCCAACGACCTGGTCTGGGAGCAGACCGCCGACTTCGCCGACGACCCGATCGAGTGCCCCTCGGTGTTCGTTGCCGGCGCGCAGGACACCGTGGTGGAGATGTTCGGCGCCGCCGGCCTGGAGAGCATGCGGGAGTTGGCCCCGGGCCTGACCGGCATCCACGTGATCGAGGGCGCCGGACACTTCGTGCAGATGGAGGCCCCCGAGGCGGTCAACACCATCTTCCTGGACTTCCTGGCCGGCCTGGACTGACCGGCCCCGGGACGGCGGAAGCCCGTCTTGGCCACCGCCGGCGTTCGGGTGGTCGCTACCGCTCGATGCTGGTTTCGACACGGGCCCACGGCCCTGCTCAACCGACGCATCGCATTCGACGTCGCCATCTCCGCCACGCCAGTAGTCGGGTGATCGACACCCCTCGACGCCGGTTGAGCAGGCCGCGCAGCGGCCGTCCGTCGAAACCCG
>JAAYAO010000221.1 GCA_012719335.1 Propionibacterium sp.
GCCCCTTCCAGATCAGGAAGACCAGGGCGGTGCTGACGCAGAACAATCCGCCCACGATCAGCCAGCCGACCGGGACACCCACCGTCTCTCGAAACTCCACGTCACCAACCTACTGCCTTGTGATTACGATGGGGTGCCCGAACAACCGAGCGAGAGGAGCACCCCGATGGGGATCGCGAGCAAGGCCGTGTGGAAGATCTACAGCACCGTGTTCAGCCTGATCGTCGCGCTGGTCACCGCGAAATTGCTCTCCCGGGGTTGGAAGGTGGCCACCGGTGAGGAGCCGCCGGACGCCCAGGATCCCGACACCCCCACCGGCAAGGCGCTGACCTGGGCCATTGCCTCCGCGGTTGGTGTGGTGGTCTCCCAGTTGCTCACCAAGCGTTTCACCGAGGAACGGTGGATCAAGCAGATGGGTTCCTCGCCGGTGAAGCACAAGAAGAACAAGGCCGGTAAGCCGGTCAAGATCGCTTTCTGATCGGCTCCTCCGGCCGGGCTCGCACCGGCCGGAGGTCTGCCAACGCAGTCAGCCGGCGCAGTCGACGCAGTAGTGCAGTTCGCCCTTGGATTCGGCCACCTGGCTGCGGTGCTTCACCAGGAAGCAGCCCGCACAGGTGAACTCGTCGGACTGGCGCGGCAGCACCCGCACCGTCAGTTCCTCGTGCGAGAGGTCGGCACCGGGCAACTCGAAGGACTCGGCGGCCTCTACCTCGTCTTCGTCGACCTTGCCGGAGTTCTTGTCGTGACGACGCGTTTTCAGCGCTTCAATGCTGTCCTCGCTCATTTCCTCGTCGGACTGGCGGGGTGCGTCGTAATCGGTCGCCATCTGGGCTTTAACCTTCTTTCGCTACGAACTCGGTTGTGGCTGTTTCGAGCGCATGCATATCACAGGTGAGGAAGCGATGCACCCCCTCGACCACTCAGTGTCGCCGGTTGAACCTCCGTTGCGGGTGGTTCTGGCCCCGGATTCGTTCAAGGGCACCGCTTCGGCGATCGAGGTCGCGGCCGGGTTGGCCGACGGGTGGCGCAGTGTCCGTCCCGGGGACACCATCGTGCAGTGTCCGCTGGCCGACGGTGGGGAGGGCACCCTCGACGCGGTGCTGCGCGCCGTCCCCGAGGCCGAGGAGGTCACCGTGCCGGGGCCGGTGGCCGACCCGCTGGGACGTCCGCACCCCGGCAGGTGGGTGCGGTGGGGTGACGCGGCCCTGGTGGAGTTGGCCGACAGTTGTGGCCTGCAGCAGGTTGCCGATCCCGGCCCGGACACCGCGGCGGCGGCGTCGTCGGACGGCATCGCCGCGGTGATCCGGGACGCCTGGGCGCGCGGGGTGCGGTCGATGGTGTTGGCGATCGGTGGTTCGGCCTCCACCGACGGTGGGCTCGGGGTGCTGCGCGGGCTGGGTCTGGTGGCCCGTGACGCGCGGGGCCGGCCGGTGACCGGTGGCGGCGGTGACCTGACCCGGATCACCCGGCTGGATCGTTCCGGGCTGCACTGCCCCACCCCGGTGCTGGTGCTCACCGATGTCACCGCGCCCCTGTTCGGCCCCGACGGTGCCGCGCAGGTTTTCGGCCCACAGAAGGGCGCCGACCCCGCGACCGTGGCCCGGTTGGAGGCGGGGCTGCGGCAGTGGGCCCGGCTGTGGGGTGACCTGGGTGTCGCGGCGGGCCGGGCGTTGGAGCCGGGGGCGGGTGCCGCCGGGGGCATCGGGTACGGCCTGGCGGTGGGGCTCGGGGCCCGGTTGACCTCCGGGGCCGATTGGGTCTTCGCACGAACCGGCTTCCGGGAGGTGCTGGCCGACGCCGATGTGCTGATCACCGGGGAGGGGTCCTTCGATGCCCAGTCCCGCACCGGAAAGGTGGTCGGTCGGGTGCTCGACCTGCCCGGGCCGGCGCAACGGTGGGTGGTGGCCGGACGGGTCGGTGCCGAATCGGCCGACGACGCCCGGGTGATCTCGTTGGCCGATCTGGCCGGGGGGCCGGAGCCTGCGATGGCCGACCCGGGCCGGTGGTTGCGGGCTGCGGCGGCTCAGGTGGCCAGGGCGGCCCCTCCGGGTCTACGCTGATTGGGGCAGCAGTCCGGCGGGCACGGGGTCCAGGTCTCTCCCCCGCCGATCAGCTCGCCGACGGGTGCCTCGCCGCGGGCGACACGGGCCCGATCGGCCAGGGCATCGCACAGCATCTCGACGAACCGGGGGTCGGTGCCGACCGTCGCGGCTCGGACGAACTCGATACCGACCTCCGCCGCGGTGGCCGCGGCTTCGATGTCGAGGTCGTAGGCGACTTCCATGTGGTCGGAGATGAACCCGAAGGGCACCGCCACGACGGCTTCCTCGCCCAACCCGGCCAGTTCGCGCAGCCGGTCGTTGATGTCCGGTTCGTGCCAGGGCACTGTCGGCGGCCCGGATCGGGAACAGAAGGCCAGTTCCCAGGTGATCGCCGCACCCCGGGCGGCGGCCACCCGGTCGGCAACATCGGCGGCCAGGGCCAGATGCCAGCGCAGGTAGGCCCCACCGTCCGGGCCGGCCGCGTCGTTCATCGCCTCGGGAATGGAGTGGGTCACGAACACCACCCGCGGCTGCGGGTGCTCGGTGGCGGCCAGTGCGGTCACCACGGCCTCGGCCTGGGCCCGGGCGAACCCCTGCCGATGCCCGTAGGGGGTGACCAGGTCGACCTGCGGCGCATCGGTGACCTCGGCGAGCGCATCGTGCAGGTTCTCCCGGTACTGCCGACAGGAGGAGTAGGACGGGTAGGCGCTGGTCAGCACCGCCACCACCCGGCGGTGCCCCGCCCCGGCCAACTCCTGCATGGTGTCGGTGAGAAAGGGTGCGGCGTTGCGGTTGCCCCAGGTCAGCGGTTCGGGCCAGCCCCGGCGGGCGAACTCCGCGGTGAGCTGCTGCAGCAGCCGGCGGTTCGCGGCGTTGATCGGGCTCACCCCGTCGAAATGGTCCAGGTAATGACGCGACACCTGCCGCAGTCGGGCGTCGGGAATTCCCCGGCCCGCGGTGACCCGTTGCATGAACGGCAACACCTCGTCCGGGCCCTCGGGGCCACCGAAGGACACCAGCAGCACCGCGTCGTAGGGGTCGAGTTCGGACATGTTCGGCAGTGTTTCATGTGGCGCGGCTGCTTGCCCGCTCCCCTGTGCGCTGTCATTGTGAGTTCGACGATTTGTCTACTTGGAAGGCAGTTCCATGGGTAGTGGGCTCGGCGTATTCCTTCTGGTTCTCGGCGCGATTCTCACCTTCGCGGTCAATGTTGATATTCCCGGCGTCAGCGACGATGTACTGGGCTGGATTTTGATGGGCGCGGGCCTGTTGGCGATCATTCTGGCCATCGCCCTGCGTGGTCGTCGTCGGGTGCGTACCACCACGACCAGTGACCCGGCCGCCCGCGGTGGTGTGGTCGAGCACAGCGAGGACCGCACCGATCCGCTCTGATCGTGGCACTCCGCGGCCCTGCCACCCCGGTTTCGTCGGGGTGGCAGGGTAGGTTTGCGCGCAAGGCGAGGTGACAGGAGGTTGGCATGGAGAGCGGTTTGACGCCCCGGGAGATCCAGGAGCGGATCCGTGCGGGTCAGTCGCTCGATGAGGTCACCGAGGTGGCCGGCATGCCACGTGACCGGGTGGAGCGTTTCGCGCTGGCGGTCTACGACGAACGGCGTCACCTGGCCGATCAGGCCCGGATCCATTCGGTGCGCCGGATCGGCGAATCCGGCAGTCATCGGATGCTCGGTGAGGTGGCCGACGCCTGGTTCGCCGACCATCAGGTCGACCCCGAGTCGGTCACCTGGGACGCCACCCGCGGGGAGGACCGACACTTCTGGACGGTCACGGTGCGGTGGGGCGGCGACGATCAGGTGGCCACCTTCGGCTACGACGTCCGGGGTACCTTCGCCGTCCCCGAGGACGAGGCGGCCCGGGAGCTGATCGGCGACGACGGCACCCTGCCCGAGCCCGCCGACCAGGAGCGGGCCAACGGCGACTCCGACAACGAACCCACCCTGAACTATGCCGACCAGTTCGCGATCGTCAACGTCATCCAGGACGACGACGCGGACCAGGAGGCCCCCGATCCCGAGCCCGACGACGACCACGAGGACACGGTGTCGGGGCCCTTCGACCTGCAGGACATCGTCCCCACCCCCGAATCCGAATTGGATGCGCTGTACGCGATGCTGCGCGGTCACCAGGAGGATTCGGTCAACATCTATGCCGGGCTCGGCAACCCCGAAGCGGAGGCCCCGAAGTCACGCCGGCGGCGCCGGGGACGCAAGCGCGGCGACTCCGCCGAGGACGCGGCGACCGACCAGCCGGACGTGGTGCCCGAGTCCGTCGGCGAGACCCCGCCCGAGCCGTCCGACAGCAGCGCACCCGAGTCGGATCCGGAACAACCCTCCCTGCTGGAGGAGGAATCCCCCGCACCGCCGCCGGCGCCCAAGCGCAAGCCGCGCAAGCGGGCCGCGGTGCCCAGTTGGGACGAGATCATGTTCGGCGGGCCCGACAAGTCCTGACCGGGAACGAGGACCCCGATGACGCAGCCGTCACCCACACCCGGCCACCGCGAACGCTCCCTGACCCTGATCGACGAGGTGCGCTTCCGGATGGTGCGCCGACACGGGTACGAGGTCGACGATGTCGATAGCTGGCTGGACCGGCTCCGGATCGACGTCGCCGAAGACCGCCCCATCGACGCCGAGAAGTTGCGCAACACCTACTTCCGGGTGTCGCGGGGGCGGGGTTACGACGCGATAGCTGTGGACGATTTCATCGACTCGCTGATCGTGGCGCAGCCCGGGCAGTCACCCCACGGGGATTTCACCGACCGGCCGGGCGTCGCACGACTCATCGAGGAGATCGAGAACGTGCGGTTCGCGATCGATCGCCACGGTGGGTACGACCCCCGCGGGGTGGAGATCTGGCTGGGCGAACTACCCGAGATCCTGGCCGATGACGACCCCGAACTGTTGCAGATGACCCTGACCGAGGGGTTTCAGGTCACCAATAAGAACGGCTATGCCGCCGAGGAGGTGGACCGGTTCGTCGACCACCTCACCGTGTCGTTGACCGGTCGGATGCCCCCGCCGCGTCCCGTCGACCCGGAACCGGAGACCCCGTCCGGGGTGGAAGGGCTGATGACCAAACTCGGACGGCTGTTCAGCCGGGGCTGAGCACGCTCAGCAGACCAGTAGCGGGATGGTCAACTCCACCGGGGTCAGGGAGCCGTGCTGGCCCACCAGGTTCAGCTCCCGCGGTTGGGTGGTCGTCATCAGGGCCGCGTCGTCGGCCATCGCCACCAGCAGGTGCCCGTAGCGCAGCGACACCTCGGGGCTGACATGGCCGAACCAGCCCTCGTCGAAGGCCTCGTCGCGGGTGCGCACCCACGCCCGGTCGCCCAGCACATCGCGCCAGCGGGCCGCGACCGCCTCCAACGGTTCCCGGTCGACGTACAACTGACGCAGCCGCCCCTCACCGGCGACCAGGTCGATGCCGGCGATCAGGTCGGGGTGGTCCTCGATGATGATCTGGTGGGCCGGGTCGATGTCGAGCATCCCGTGGTCACCGGTGATCACCAGCCGCACATCGTCGGGCAGATCCTCGCGCAGGTGCTCCACCAGTCCGTCGATCCGGATCAGTTCGTTGCGCCATTGCGGTGAGGTGCAGCCGAGCGTGTGCCCGGTGTGGTCGAGTTCGCGTTCGTACACATAGGTCAGGCTGCGGGGGCCTGCGGTGGCCCCGGCGACCGTCAACTCGACCCGCAGGTCCTCGTCCCGTTCGTCGCCGATCCCGTGGAAGACCGGCCCGCGCAGGGCGGCGAAGGTCAACCCGGATCCCTCGAAACGTTCCGGGGCGACGGTCGCGGTGTCGATTCCGGCGGCCCGCAACCGCTCGAAGCAGGTGGCATGCGGCTGGTATTCGCGCGGGGTGACCGCGGAGTCCCAGACCAGGGCGTTGAACAGTTCCCCGGTGCGCGGCATCCGCGACGAGTAGCCGACCATTCCGTGTTCCCCCGGCGGCAGACCGGTGCCCAGGGAGGTCAGGCTGGTGACGGTGGTGCTCGGCACCCCGGACGTCCAGGCCCGGCCCTGCCGCTCGGCCAGGTCGGTGAGGAAGGGGGCGGCGTCGGCGTGTTCGGCCAGGTTGTACCAGCCCAGCCCGTCCACCATCAGCAACACCCATCGGTCCCCCTCGGGCAGGGGGTTGTGCTCGACGTGACCGACCCCGAGCCGTTCGGCGATGGCCGGGACGATCTCGGCGATGGTGTCGGTGCCGTAGCGCGGCAGCAATGGTTCGGGTCTCATCGGTCGACACCCGCGACGCGCTGCAGGCGGCCGGCGAAGGCCACCAGTTGGGCCACCGACTCCTCCCCGTCGGCGGCCACGCTCATCCGTACCGTCAGGTCGTCGGACACGCTCAGCCCCGAGTAGCCGTGGTCGGCGTCGCAGGTCGGGTCACCGCAGGTGGCCGGTTCCAGGTCGACCCGGCGGGCGGTGCCCCAGCCGACCGACAGCCAGGTTTCGCTCACCGTCTTGTCACCGGGTCGGTATTCGTCGGGGCGGGTGACCACCCGGGTCAGTGCAACCGCACCGAGTTTGGTCAACGGCACGGCCTCGGTGGAGGTCGCGGCCTGCAGGGTGCCGGTGGCCTCGTCGGTGGCCTCGTCGGTGTGGCCGATGATCAGCCGGGTCGGGGTCTGCACCAGAATCGTCAGGTGGCGGTGAATCTCGTCGCGGTTGAAGGTCGGTTCGTGATGCACCACGAAGTCGATGATCTGCTCATCGCCCACCGCCATGTGCACGGCCTCCTCGACGAGATCGGGGAAGTATCCGCAGGCCTCGATCTGAGCGCGCAGACGGGCGTGGGAACCGGTGCCGGGGTTCAACGGGGGGCTGTGCATTGGCTCATCATTCCATGTTTGGCCGGGTGGACAAGCCGGGCGCTCAGCCCAGGGTGCGGGCCTGGGCGTCCCGTTGCCCGGCCGGCACGAGGTGGGCCCGTGCCCCCAGCACCCACAGGTCACCGGCGGCGGCCTGGACGGGCGTCAGCACCACCTCCGAGACCTGCGGCAGGGCGTCCTTCAGGGCCACCAGCCGGTGCAGCAGGTCGTAGACCCGTTCCAGGTCGACCGGCGCGGCCCCGTCGCGGCCCATCAGCAAGGGGGCGGCCTTCAACTGCGCCACCATCTGCACCGCGTCACCGCGGGTGAGCGGTGGCACCGCCCAGGACACGTCACCCAGCAGTTCGGCCGGCAGTCCGTCCACCCCGATGCTGACCATCGGCCCGAAGGCCGGGTCCTCGATCGCGCGCAGCCGCAGGGCGACCCCGGGCGGCGCCTGCGGCTGCACCACCGGGTGGGCCAGTTTCTGGTCATCGGGCCCGCCGACCCCGAGAGCTGCGACCAACCGACCCAGGTCCTCCCAGGCCTCCGCCATCTCCTCGGCGGAGTCGAGGTTGCGGAAGACACTGGCCAGATCCGGACGGCCCCGCACCCCGGGCCGGGTGGCCTTCAACACCACCGACCAGCCGAACTCCTCGGCCACCGCCACCGCGTCGGCAGTGGTGTCGACGTGCCGGTGTGACACGCACGGAATGCCGAAGGCGGCCAACAGTTCCTCGGTTTCACCGTCGTCGAGGCGGCGGCCCAACGGGCTCTCGGTCAGCACCCGTTCGACCAGGGCCTCCGCGGCCTCGAGATCGGTGTCCGGCTCGATCACCCGGGCGTTTTCCTGTTCCTCGCGCCACAGGGCGTAATCGGTGATCTCCCCCAGCGCCTGAACGGCTTCGCCGTAGTTGCTGAAGGTGGGCAGGTGCCCGGGGCCGTCCGGGCCGGTTTCCTCGGCCTCGACCGCGGTGAAATCGATGAACACCCCGATCAGGGGTTTGCTGCTGGTCGCGGCCAGCACGCTCAGGGCTTCGTGGGCCCGCAGCGGTGAGTCGTCCTCCAGCAGCGCGATCGTGCAGACCACCGCGTCGACGGTGTCGTCGGCCAGGGCCTGTTCGGCGGCACTCACCGCGGCCTGCCAGTCGCCGGTGGCGGTGACCACGGCCGGGTCGGGGTGCAAGCGGTTGCGGGTGCAGTGCGACACCACGTGGTGGCTGAGCGCGAAGGAGGTGGTCACCACCCGCACCCGGCGTCCCTTCGGCAGGGGCTGGCGGGCCAGGATCTGGGCGATGTCGTACATGTGGTCGCGCCGGTCGACCACGATCACCCCCGACTGGCGGAACAGCGAGTCGACCGCCACGGCCGGGGCCTCGGGCAGGTCGTGCCGCACCCCCGCGTGGTGGGCGCGTTCGGCGTGGCTGGGGGCGAACACCACCACGGGTTTGCGGCTGGCCAGCCGGCGGGCGATCCGGGTGAACTTGCGCGGGTTGCCCAGGGCGTCCAGGGAGAGCACGCACACCTGGGTGGCCGGGTCGTCCTCCCAGAACTGCATCACGTCATTACCGGTGACATCGGCGAAGGAGCCACTGGTGATGAAGTTGGACACCCCGACGTTGGTGGTCAGGGCCCGGCTGAGCAGGATCACCCCGACCGCGGCGGACTGGCTGTAGATGCCGACCACCCCCGAGCGCGGCATCGGTGCCGGGGACACGTTGAGTTGCACCAGATGGTCGGTGTTGATCAGACCGAGCGCCTGGGGCCCGACCGCACGCAGGCCGTGGGAACGGGCCAGACCGACCAGGGTGGCGGGGTCGAGACTGTCGTGTTGTTCGGAGGTGCTGGCCAGGATCACCACTCCGGAGGCGTGCCGGTCGGAGGCGCGCAGCACGATGTCGGCGACCTCGGCCGCCCCGACCGCGGCACAGACCAGGTCGATGTCGCCCTCGACCTCTGCCAGGGAGGCGGTGTTGGGTACGCCGCTGACCTCCTCACCGTCGGTGACGACCACTTCCAGGGCCCCGCGGAATCCGGCCGATTGCACGGTGTGCACCAGTCGGCGCAACCGTCCGGCGGCGCCGACCAGCACCACGCGCTCCGGTTGCAACAGCCGGCGGATCGAGGCGGCTTCGGCCCGGTGTTCGCGACGTTCCATCACCGCCATCGACGTGTCGGTCGGTTCGATCGGGAACTCCACCACGATCACGCCGTCGTCGAAGGCCCGTTTCACGGTGTAGCCGGCGTCGGCGAAGACCTTCACCATCCGGCGGTTCTGCGGCAGCACCTCCGCGGTGAACCGGGCGACCTCACGTTCCCGGGCGGCCTCGGCCAGGTGTTCCAGCAGGAGCTGGCCGACGCCTCGTCCCTGATGTCCGTCCTCGACCAGGAAGGCGACCTCGGCGTCGGTGGGAGTCGTGCGGTCGTAACGGCCGACCGCGATCATCCGGTCGCGCTCGACCAGAATCAGGGCGACCCGGTCGTGGTAGTCGACCACGGTGAACTTCTCGATGTCGGCGTCGCTGAGCACCGGGTACGGGGCGAAGAAGCGCAGATACTTCGATTCGTCGGAGACCCGCGCGTAGAAGTCGACCAGCAGGTCGGCGTCGTCGGGGCGAATCGGACGCAGGCGCGCGGTGCCGCCGTCGGCCAGGACGACATCGGCCTCCCACTCGACCGGATAATTCTCGGGTGCTGCCACGGGACAAGAGTACGAGGCCCGGCCGACAGCCGATAGTGTGCCGTCCATGGCCCGCCCGTTCTTCGCAGCCCGGTTGGAAGAGAAGCTTAATTCCTTCATCGGTTCCGTCCTTCGTCGACGGGGCTGGCGGGAGTCGATCATCCCCTACACCGGTTACGGCACCACCGACTTCGTCCGGGTGATGGCGCGGCTGGTACTGGTGCCACCCGGCGCGACCTACGGGTCGGCGAACGAGCCGTTGATGCGGCGCCGCGGATGGCGGAACTTCTTCACCGCCCCGGTGGCGCATGCGAAGGTGTCGGTCAGTGTCAACGGCACGACCAGCCACGCGATGGTCGACCGCAACGGCTACCTGGATCTGCGGATCGAGACCGGGCTCGAACCGGGCTGGCGGGAGGTGTCGATCACGTGTCGCACCGGCAGCGCCCAGGCCCCGATCATGGTGGTCGACCCCGACGCCGAGTTCGGGCTGATCAGCGACATCGACGACACGGTGATCACCACCATGCTGCCGCGGATCTGGATCGCGGCGTGGAACACCTTCGTGGCCCACGAGAGTGCCCGGCAGCCGGTGCCGGGCATGGCCGACATGTATCGGCGGTTGTTGACCGACCGGCCGGACGCGCCGGTGTTCTACGTGTCGACCGGTGCCTGGAACACCGCCGGCACCCTGGCCCGTTTCCTCAAGCACGAGGATTTTCCGCCCGGCCCGTTGATGCTCACCGACTGGGGGCCGACGAACACCGGGTGGTTCCGCTCGGGTCAGGAACACAAACGCACCGCCTTGCGTCAGCTCGCGATCGACCTGCCCCGGGTGCAGTGGCTGCTGGTCGGTGATGACGGGCAGCACGACCCGGGGTTGTACCGGGAGTTCGCCGCGAAGTTCCCCGACAAGGTCGTGGCGATCGCGTTGCGGCAGTTGTCCCCGGTGGAACAGTTGCTGGCCCACGGTACGACCACCGCCATCGACGACGGTGAACCCGTGGAGCAGGACGCCCAGGTCGTCCAGGCACCCGATGGGCACGGCCTGTGGCCCCGGTTGAGCGCCCTGTTGGGTTCGGACACGCCCTCGGCCGAGCGGCCCTGAGCCCGGGTTGATGCGGCAGACTGGCCCTCATGGCCCGCCGCAGTACGACCGACACCGATGACGACTGGACAGAACACATCGTCGACATCGATGTCACCTCCGAGATGCAGTCCAGTTTCTTGGAGTACGCCTATTCGGTGATCTACGCCCGGGCGCTGCCCGATGCCCGCGACGGGTTGAAACCGGTACAGCGCCGGATCCTGTTCTCGATGCAGGAGATGGGCCTGCGCCCGGACCGTCCGCATGTGAAGTGTGCCCGGGTGGTCGGTCAGGTGATGGGTCTGTACCACCCGCACGGTGACTCGGCGATCTACGACGCCCTGGTGCGGCTGGGCCAGAACTGGGCGATGCGGCTGCCGTTGATCGACCCGCACGGCAACTTCGGCTCGTTGGACGCCGGGCCCGCGGCGATGCGGTACACCGAATGCCGGATGGCCTCCCCCGCGACCGCGATGACCGCCGGCCTGGATGCCGACACGGTTGATTTCCGGCCCAACTACGACGGCAAGGAGTCCGAACCGTCGGTGATGCCGGCGGCCTTCCCGAACCTGCTGGTCAACGGCACCACCGGGATCGCGGTGGGCATGGCCACCAACATTCCGCCGCACAACCTGGTGGAGGTCGTCCAGGCCCTGCGGCACATGTTGCGGCATCCCGATGCCGACCTGGACGAGTTGATGCGGTTCGTGCCCGGCCCGGACCTGCCCACCGGCGGCAAGATCATCGGTGTCGACGGCATCCGGGACGCCTACGCCGGTGGCCGGGGCAGTTTCCGGATCAGGGCCACCGCACGCATCGAGAAAGTGTCGCCGCGCCGTCAGGGCATCGTGATCACCGAACTGCCCTACATGGTCGGCCCGGAGCGGATCATCGACCAGATCAAGACCCTGGTGCAGTCGCGCAAGCTGACCGGCATCGCCGATGTGAAGGACCTGTCCGACCTCAACAACGACACCCGTTTGGTGATCGAGGTGAAGAACGGCTTCAACCCCGAGGTGTTGTTGGAGCAGTTGTACAAGCAGACCAAGTTGGAGGATTCGTTCGCGATCAACGCGGTCGCGCTGGTGGAGGGGCAGCCCCGCACCCTGGGTCTGCGCGACATGTTGCAGGTGTACCTCGACCACCGCCTCGAGGTGACCCTGCGCCGCACCAAGCACCACCTCAAGGTCGCCGAGGACCGGCTGCACCTGGTCGAGGGCCTGCTGTTGGCGATTCTGGACATCGACGACGTGATCGCGATCATCCGCCGCTCCGAGGACGCCCGGGAGGCGCGCGAGTCGCTGATCGAGATCTTCGACCTGACCGAGATCCAGGCCAACTACATCCTGGACATGCAGTTGCGGCGGTTGACGAAGTTCTCCCGGATCGAGCTGGAGTCCGAACGCGACGACCTGCGCCGCCGGATCGAGGAGCTCACCGCGATCATCGAATCCGACAGCCTGCTGCGTCAGGTGGTCGGCAACGAACTGGCCGAGGTGGCCAAGGAGTTCGGCACCCCGCGACGCACCGTCCTGCTGGCCGCCTCGGGGGTCGCCCAGACCGCGGTGACCGCGCCCTTGGAGGTCGCCGACGACCCGTGCCACGTGCTGTTGTCCGCCACCGGGCTGGTGGCCCGCACCGAGTCGGACGAACCGCCGGCCGCCCTCGGTGAGCGCAGCCCGCACGACGTGGTGCAGTCGGGCGTGCCCGCCACCGCCCGCGGCAGCATCGGGGTGGTCACCAGCGCCGGCCGGTTGATCCGGTTGAACGTGCTGGACCTGCCGACCATCCCGGTCACCGCCCAGGCCCCGAATCTGCGTGGCGGCACCCTGCTCACCGAACTGGTCTCCCTGGACCGCGGTGAAGAAGCCCTGTGCCTGGTGTCGCTCGCCGAGGACGCCGGTGGGCTGGCGCTGGGCACCGCCGCCGGAGTGGTCAAGCGGGTCAACCACGAGGTGCTGAGCCGTGACGTCTGGGAGGTGATCCGCCTCGACGACATCGATCAGGTGGTCGGTGCGGTGCAACTCGACCAGGCCCGGATCGACGCCGGGGTGCATCTGGTGTTCGTCACCTCCGATGCCCAACTGCTGCACTTTGCCGCCGATGTCGTCCGCCCGCAGGGCCGCACCGGTGGTGGGGTGGCCGGCATCAAACTGGGCTCCGGGGCCCGGGCGATCGGCTTCTTCGCCGCCGACCCGGCGACCGCCGAGGTTGTTACCGTGGCCGGGTCGGCCGATGCCCTGCCCGGCACCGACGCGGGTTCGGTGAAGGTCACTCCCCTGGCGGAGTACCCGGCCAAGGGCCGTGCCACCGGCGGCGTGCGCGCCCACCGGTTTCTCAAGGGTGAGGCCGCGCTGCAACTGGCGTTCGTCGGTGATGCCCCGATCGCCTGTGCCGCCAGCGGCTCACCGGTCGATCTGCCCCCGGTGGATCCACGCCGCGACGGCTCGGGAATCCCCGGCAGCCAACCCATCGCCGGGCTGGCCTCGGCCCCCTCGTCCGAGGTCGGCCGATGAGTGCCGGGGCCGACGTGCGTCCGATGCCGACCCAGCTCTAATATTTCTGTTCATGAGTGGTCTGTTCGACGATTTGCTGGCTCGGAACCGCGTCTACGCCGACGATTTTCACGAAGGTGGCTTCGACGGTATCGCCCGGGCCGGGGTGCTGGTGGTCACCTGTATGGATTCACGAATAGAACCGCTCGGCATGTTGGGCCTCAAGCTCGGCGACGCGAAGATTCTGCGTACCCCGGGTGCCCGGGTCACCCGGGATGCCCTGGTGGGCTGCTTGCTGGGGGTGCACTTGTTGAACGTGCAACGCATCATGGTGGTGCCGCACACCCGGTGCGCGATGGCCTCCGGTGACGACGCCTCGATCGCCGACAAGGTGTTGGGGGCCACCGGCACCGACATCTCCGGCATGGTGCTCGGGTCCACCCCCGACCAGGCCGCCGGGCTGCGCTACGACGTGAAGCTGATCCGCAGCCACCCGCTGATCAACGGCCGCTGCGAGGTCGGCGGTTTCATGTACGACGTCGACACCGGCCTGCTCGAACAGGTCAGCTGACCGGATCCGGACGTCGGTCGAGCAGCCCACGCCGGTCGAGCAGCGCGCCAAGCGCGCGTGTCGAAACCCACGTGCCCGCCGGCTCAGTCGCGGTGTGTCACCCCGGGGATTCGCAGCGGCAGGAACAGCACCAGGCCCAGCAGCAGCGTGACCACGATGCCCAGGATCCCCCAACGCACACCGCCGATCCAGGTGAACAGGGCGACCAGAGCCGGTGACAGGAAGGTGACCGCCCGGCCCACGGTGGCGTAGAGACCGAAGATCGCGTTCTGTTCGGTGCTGGGCACGGCCCGGGCCAGCAGGGTGCGCGAGGCCGACTGGACGGCGCCGACCAGCGAGGCGATGAACAGGCCGGCCACCCAGAACACCAGGGTGTGGTTGAACACGATGATGATCACCCCGGCGATCACCATGGCCACCAACGAGAACATCACCACCCGTTTCGGCCCGAACCGGTCGTCGGCGCGACCCAACGCCCAGGTGCCCAGCGCGGCGATGGCATTGGCGGCCAGGCCGAAGATGATCACCTCCTCGGGGCTGAACCCGTAGGCGCTGGCGGCGATCACCCCGGCGAAGGCGAACACCGCACCGAGTCCGTCGCGGTACACCGCCGAGGCCACCAGGAAGTGCAGGGTGGAGCGTCGCGACCGCCACAGTTCGGCGATCTCGTGGAAGACCTCCCGGTACGCGGTCACCGGGGTGAGTCTGCCCGGCTTGGCATCGGAGGCGTTCGGCCCGAGGAAGAACACCGGCAGCGACATCACCAGCAGCCACAGGGCACAGAACAGGGCGATGCCGCGGTAGTTGACCGCATCGTCCTCGGGCAGGCCGAGTCCGTTCTGGACGAACCCGAACAGGGCCACGACCAGGCAGATGACCCCGCCGAGATAGCCCAGCGCCCAGGCGGTTCCGGAGATCCGGCCGATGTTGTCCTTGGTCGAGATCAGGCTCAGCATCGCGTAGTAGAAGACGTTCGCGATCTCCTGGAACACCCCGGCGGCGGCGATCAGAGCCGCACCCAGGTAGAGGTAGGAGTCCTCGGGACGGACGAACCACAGCGCGGCCACACAGGCGATCACGAACAGCGTGGTGACCGCCAGCATCAGCCGCCGGTTCTTCACCCGGTCCGCCCAGGCCCCCACCGCCGGCGCCAACAGGGCGACCAGGATGCCGGCGACGGTCTGCATGTTCGCGAAAACCTGCTGGCCACGGTCTTCGTTGGCCGCGACACCGGTGGTCACGTACACCGAGAACACGAACGACAGAATCACCGTGTTGTAGGCGTTGGACCCGAAATCCCACAGGCTCCAGGAGACGATCTCCCGGCGGCGGGCGGGTGCCGGCTCAGCCGGTGCGGTCGGCAGGGGTGGTTCGGTGATGTTGCTCACGGGCCACAACGTAGTGCACCGCGATGACGATCAGGCGTCGATCCGTTCACTGTCCAGGGCGTAGGCGCCGTCGACGATGAACTCCTTGCGGGGGGCGACCTCGTTGCCCATCAGGATCTCGAAGATCTGTTCGGCGGCTTCGATGTCGTCCACGGTCAGCCGGCGCAGCGTCCGGTGTCGCGGATCCATCGTGGTTTCCTTGAGCTGGTCGGCGTCCATTTCACCCAGGCCCTTGTACCGCTGGGGTTCACCGAAGGCCTGGCCGCGTTTGGTCAGTTCGGCCAGGGTGCGGCGGTATTCGGCATCGTTGTAGGTGTAGATGTACTTGGCTTGGCCCTTGCGGGGCTTGGTGATCTCGAAGCGGTGCAGCGGCGGCACCGCGGTGTAGACCCGTCCGGCTTCGACCATCGGGCGCATGTACCGGAAGAACAGGGTGGCCAGCAGGGTGCGGATGTGCGCCCCGTCGGAGTCGGCGTCGGCCATGAAGATGACCTTGCCGTAGCGGGCCGCGTCCAGGTCGAAGGTGCGGCCCGAACCGGCGCCGACCACCTGAATGATGGACGCACATTCCAGGTTCTTCAGCATGTCCCCGACCGAGGCCTTCTGCACGTTCAGGATCTTGCCGCGGATCGGCAGCAACGCCTGGAACTCCGAATCCCGGGCCTTCATCGCCGTGCCCAGGGCCGACTGGCCCTCCACGATGAACAACTCGCACCGGTCGACATCGGTGGAGCGGCAGTCCTTGAGTTTCGAGGGCAGCGACGAGGATTCGAGCGCGTTCTTGCGCCGCTGCGCCTCCTTGTGGGCCCGGGCCTGCACCCGGGTGCGGGAGGCGGAGACGACCTTCTCCAACACGGTGCGGGCCTGAGCCTTCAGCGACGCCTTGGTGGCGTTGAAGAAGGCCGTCAGTTCGGATTCGACGATCCGGGCCGCCAGCCGTGACACCGCGGGGGTTCCCAGCACCTCCTTGGTCTGCCCCTCGAACTGGGGTTCGGCCAGCCGCACGGTGACGACCGCGGTGAGGCCCTCCAGGGCGTCGTCCTTGGTGACCTCCTCGCCGGCCTTCAACAGGCCGCGGCGTCCCTCCATTGACTTGCTGACCGCCCGGGTCAGGCCACGTTCGAAGCCCTGTACGTGGGTGCCGCCCTTGGGGGTGGCGATGATGTTCACGAAGGATTTCACGACCGTGTCGTACCCGGTGCCCCAGCGGGCGGCGATGTCGACGATCAGCTCGCGGTCCACATCGGTGGCGGTCATCGTGCCGTTCTCATCCAGCATCGGCACGGTTTCGGTGAACCGGTCGGTGCCGGACAGGCGCAGCACCTCGGTGACGTCGGCGTCGGGGGCGAGGAACTCGCAGAACTCCGAGATGCCGCCCTGATGCACGAAGACCTCGGGTTCGGCCGCCGGGTCGGTGCGGTGATCGGTGACGTTCAGGGTGAGGCCGGGTACCAGAAAGCTGGTCTGCCGGGCCCGATTGTGCAGGTCGGTCAGGGACAGGTCGGCGTCGGCCAGGAAGATCTGCCGGTCCGGCCAGTACCGCACCCGCGAACCGGTGACCCCCTTCTTGGCCCGCCGCAGCTTCGTCAGGCCGGCGCCCGGGGTGAACGGGGCGTCCGGGCCGTCCCCGTCGAAGGTGCCGGCCTGGCCGCGGCGGAAGGACATCCCCCAGGTGGCACCGTCGCGGTCGACCTCGACGTCCAGCCGGGCGGCCAGGGCGTTCACCACCGAGGCGCCCACGCCGTGCAGGCCACCGGTGGCGTTGTACGAGCCGGCCCCGAACTTGCCGCCGGCGTGCAGTTTGGTGAAGACCACTTCGACGCCGCTGAGCCCGGTGCGGGGCTCCTTGTCCACCGGGATGCCGCGGGCCCGGTCGTGCACCGCGACCGAGCCGTCCGCGCCGAGGATCACGTCGATGGTCGACCCGAACCCGCTGAGGGCCTCGTCCACGGCGTTGTCGATGATCTCCCAGAGACAGTGCATCAACCCCCGGGTGTCGGTGGACCCGATGTACATCGCGGGACGCTTGCGCACCGCTTCCAGTCCTTCGAGGACGAGCAGGTGGCGGGCCTCGTAGTCACGGGATTCCCCGTGAACCGTCGGCGTGGTCTTACTGGTCTTGCTGGGCACTCGTCGAGCCTACCCGGGTTGTTCGCCCGGATCGGTGGACCGAATCCGGGTGTCGCCAGCAGTTGTCCCCGGAAACAGGTAGTCTCGACGGAACGGGAATGATTTCACCGTCGCCGCTGTTGGTAGAGGTGATGTCCGTTGAGACACAGAGAGGGGCCACCATGACCACGACCGTTGTCGATAACACCTTGACCGCCGGTGACCGCTGCGATCGTTGCGGCGCCCAAGCCTATGTTCGCGTAGTGATGCACAGTGGCGGTGAACTGCTCTTCTGTGCCCACCATGGTCGCGCCCATGCCGACAAGCTGAATCAGGTGGCCCTGAAGATCCACGACGAGTCCGACAAGCTCAGCTGAGCCGCATCGGTCGGCTCCGTCGCCTCCTGGCGGCGGGGCCTTTTCATTTCCGCCCCGAACGTCACACCCACGCACGCCCGTCCCGGCCCGGAAGGACACCCGATGACCCGCCCGCCGCTGTCAGCCCTCGAACTCGCCACCGTGAACGTCGACCAGACCACCGCCGATGCCCTGGCCGACAGCATCGAGGTGGCGCAAGTGGCCGAGGAACTCGGCTTCACCAGGCTGTGGGTGGCCGAACACCACAACATGGGTTCGGTCGGGTCCACCAACCCACCGGTGTTGATCGCCGCGATCGCCGCGCGCACCGAGCGGATCCGGGTGGGTTCGGGTGGGGTGATGCTGCCCAACCACGCCCCCTACGTGGTGGCCGAACAGTTCGCCCTGTTGGAGGCGCTGCATCCGGGCCGGATCGATCTGGGGCTGGGCCGGGCCCCGGGCACCGATCAGTTCACCGCCCGGGCGCTGCGCCGCACCGGTCACGACGACGTGGATCAGTTTCCCAACCATGTGCTGCAGTTGATGAGTTGGCTGGGTGACAACCGGCTGACCGAACCCCTGTCCGACCGGCTGTCGGTCACCCCCA
>JAAYAO010000222.1 GCA_012719335.1 Propionibacterium sp.
CCTTCTGCACCCGCAACATCATCGCCACATCGACCTGGTCGATCACGTCGTCCAGGTCACCGGTGACCTCCACCCCCCAGGTGTCGACCCCCGAGGGCAGCAGGGTGGGCGGGGCGACCAGAATCACCCGGGTACCCAGCAGCCGGTGCAACAACACATTCGACCGCGCCACCCGCGAGTGGGTGATGTCACCGACGATCGCCACCGTCTTGGACGACCAGTCGACCTCCTCGTCACCGCCGGCCCGGAAATGTCGGCGCATCGTGAACGCGTCCAGCAGGGCCTGGGTGGGGTGTTCGTGGGTGCCGTCGGCGGCGTTGACCACGTGCGCGTCCACCCAATTCGCCACCTGCTGCGGTGCGCCGGAGGCCATGTGCCGGATCACCAAGGCGTCCACCCCCATCGCGGCGACCGTCTTGACCGTGTCGCGCAGCGACTCGCCCTTCGACACCGACGAGCCCTTGGCCGACACGTTGATCACATCGGCCGAGAGCCATTTGCCGGCGATTTCGAAGGACGACCGGGTGCGGGTCGAATCCTCGAAGAACAGGTTCACCACGGTGCGTCCGCGCAGGGCGGGCAGTTTCTTCACCGGCCGGGTCTGCACATCGGACATCTCCTCGGCGGTGTCCAGCAGGGCATCGACCTGCTGGACGGTCAGATCCGCGGTCGACAACAGGTGGCGCATCACTTCTCCTCATCGGGCCGGGCGATGATCACGTCGCTGACCCCGTCGTGTTCGGCCAACCGCACCGTGACCCGCTCCTGCATCGAGGTGGGCAGATTCTTGCCGACGTGGTCGGCGCGCACCGGCAGTTGTCGGTGGCCCCGGTCGACCAGCACCACCAGTCGCACGGCCTTGGGCCGACCCAAGTCTTTCAGGGCGTCCAGGGCGGCCGCGACGGTGCGTCCGGAGAACAGCACATCGTCGACCAGCACCACCACCTTGCCGTCCACCGCGCTCGGCAGGGTGGTGCGGCCCACCTGGCGGGTGGGGTTGCGGCGCAGGTCGTCGCGGTACAGCGTGATGTCGAGGGTGCCGACCGGGATCTCCCGGCCCTCCACCTGGCTCATCGCCTCACCGAGGCGTTTGGCCAGCGGCACCCCCCGGGTGGGGATGCCCAACAGCAGCACATCGGTGCCGCCGTGGTTCGCCTCGAGTACCTCGTGCGCCATCCGGGTGACCGCCCGGGTGATCTCCCCATCGTCCAAAACCACACGCGGTTCGGCGACCATCGACAAACTCCCCTCTCGGTCCGCTTGGGATCGGGCCCCATACAGCGGCCATGTGCACTACGGTAGGACCCGTGAGTGACCTCGTGAGCATGCTAGTGCCCCTGCAGACATTGCCGGGGTGGAACAACGTCGAGAACCCGTCGGTGCTGTGGATCCTGTTGCTGGCACTCGGCATTCCGTTGGCTTTCGGCCTGCTGGTGACGGTGGTGGGCATGGGGCCGTCCTGGGCCCGGTCCGGCCGCGGAGAGGCCGAACTGGAGGAGCCGATCTGGCTCGGCGCCGGGGCCGAACCGAAGGCGCTGCCGACCGGAGGCGAGAAGATGACCGTCGTAGGAGGCGCAAGTGACCGCTGGTGAGTTTCTGAACGGCAACGACCGCGAGGCGATCGAGGACGCGTTGGCGCAGGCCCGCGAGGTCAGCGGCTTCACCTTCAACGTCAGCTTCGACCGCGTGATCGAGGACCCGCGCACCCGCGCGGTGGCACTGCACGCCGCCACCCAGGATCCGGACAACACCGTGCTGATCGCGGTCGACCCGGTGGGCCGCAGCCTGGAGATCGTCACCGGTGCTGCCACCCAGCGCACCCTGCAGGATTCGGAGTGCAAGTTCGCCGCCGCCACCATGGTGACGAGCTTCCGCAACGGCGACCTGCCCGGAGGCCTGGTGCAGGGCATCGGCCAGTTGGCCGAATCGGCCCGTTCGCTGCGGGTGCTGCACGCCCGCGACGTCGCCGAACTCTGAGATCGTCCGCCGAACGCCCCGGTCGTAACGGCCGGGGCGTTTTTGGTGCCCCCGGGCGTGGGCCGAGCGCTTGTCACCTGCCCGAGTGGGGGAGCCATGACTCAAAACGCAAGCCTGGGGCGAGCGGCGACCAATATGTCCTCGGCGCTCTCCATCCTTGCGGTTCGAGTCACGGGGCCGGCGGGGTCGAGCCGTGAGGCGTGGGCTTGGGCCTTCGCCCGCCGGATCGGGTGAGGGGCCCGAGTACGGGGGTGATGACTGAAAACGCAAGCCTGGGGCGGGCGGCGACCATTATGTCCTCGGCGCTCTCCATGCTTGCGGTTTGGGTCACGGCGTCCCCGGGACTGGTTTCGACGGGGCTCAACCGACGTCCGGGTGGGAAGGCTGGTTGAGCCGGTTCGCGTTAAGCGCGAACCGTGTCGAAACCCGGTGACGGCTGGCCAAGCAACTCAACCGACGTCGGGGCCGAGCCGCAGCAGCCAGGGGTCGGTGTTCAGCTCGGAGACGGTGACCTCCGGGGCCTGCTCGAGGCCGCGGAGTTTGTCGGCCAGTCGGGGCAGCCACAACCATTCGGCGGCCCAGTGGGCAATGTCGATCAGGGCCGGGCCGCCCTCGATCAGAAACTCACTGGCGGGGTGGTGGCGCAGATCGGAGGTGATGTAGACGTCGACGTCCAGGCCGCGCACCCGGTCGAGCAGCGAATCCCCGGCCCCGGGCAACAGCGCGATGCGGCGCACCGGACGGTCGGGGTCAGCCGAGGGGTCGCCCAGCCGCACCCCGCCGGCGGTGGCCGGTAACACCTCGGCCAGCCGTTCGCCGAGAGCCCGCAGGGTGATCTGCTCGGCCGGGACACCGACCCGACCCAGACCGGTGTCGACCGGGATGCCGGTGTCGGCGTCGGTGAAATGGAAAGCCGGCTCCTCGTAGGGATGCGCTTCGCGCAGCGCGGCCAGCACCGCGGCACGCGACCGCGCGGGCAGCACCAGCTCGACCCGGGCCTCGGTCACCTGCTCGACCGTGCCACGCTCACCCAGGTAGGGGTTGGCCCCGGCCAGCGGACGGAAGCTGCCGGTGCCCTCGGTGGCCCAATGACAACGGTCGTACTCACCGACCCGGCCGGCACCGGCACCGGCCAGGGCATCGACCACGGCGGCGACATGATCGGTGGGCACGAACACCACCAGGTTCAGCATCCGGTGCCCATCGGCGGGCACCAACGGCCGGCACTCCCGGATCCCGAGGGCATCGGCCAGGGCCTCGGCCACCCCGTCGGCGGCGCAGTCGGCGTTGGTGTGCCCCGACCAGAGCGCCACCCGGTTGCGGATCAGTTCGCTCACCATCCGCCCCTTGGCGGTGTCGGAGGTGACGGTGTGCACCCCGCGCAGCAGCAACGGGTGGTGCGCGACGATCAGATCGGCCCCACCGGCCACCGCCTCGGCGATCACCTCGGGGGTGACGTCGACGGTGCACCACACCCGTTCCACCCGATCGGCCCGGTCACCGACGGTCAGTCCCACCCGGTCCCACGATTCGGCGGTGCCCAGCGGGTACCAGCCCTCGAGGTGGTCGACCAGGTCGCCAACGGTGTGCATCGGATGCGCCTCCTGGGTTGCCGGCCCGTGGGCCGGGTGGCGGGTCAGTCCCGCACGATCGGTTGTTCGGTGGTCGGCCAGTCGTCCTCGGCCACCTGATTCGGCTCGGCCCGTTCGGCCTCAGCCGGGGCATCCCCGGACTCCTCGGCCGGCGACCCGGTCTCGTCGGCGGGTGACTCCGCCCCTGCGGTGAACGCGGCCTGGGCGTTCAGCGAGCGCAGCAGATCGTCCTGACTCTCGGAGATACTGCGGCGCACCGCCGGCGCCAGTTCGGTGGTCGACATCCAGTGCTCCACCCGGGACACCAACTCGCGGGTGGCGTCGGTGGGGAAGAGGTAATCCAGCACGTTGTCGCGCCGCGCGGTGCCCCGTTCGGGCCAACCGTCGCGGCCGGCCGAGATCGCCTCGGCCACCTCGAAGAAGGAGTTCGTGTACGGCCGCAGCACCTCCTCCTGACCGGGCTGCTGGAAGGCCAGGCAGATCGAGCGCTGGGTTTCGTTGGGCACCTGCGGATCCTCCACCGCCGCCCGCCAGGCCTCCGCCTTTGCTTCGGCGGTCGGCCGAGCGGCCCGGGCCGCGGCCGCGTGCTGGCGCCCGGTGATGGTGTTGTCGGCGGCCAACTCCGCCTCGATCGCCGACTCGTCGGCCCGACCCAACCGGGCCAGTGCGGTGACCAGATGCCAGCGCAGGTCGGTGTCGACGGTCAGCCCCGGCGGCACCTCCTCACCGGCCAACCAGGCGGCCAGCAACTCGGCGGCGGCATCGGAGCGGGCAGCGGTGGCCAACTGGCGTACCACGGTCAACTGGGTGTCCGAACCGGCCTCGGCGTCGCGCAACAACCGGGCCAGGCCGCGTTCGAAGTTCTCGGTCGCGCTCGCCCGTGCATCGGCCGGCAAGTACCGCACCGTCGCGGTCCACGCCTGCCCCAGGGTGCGCTGCACCGCGGACGGGTCGGTCTCGGTGAGTGCCCCGCGCAGCACCAACTCCTGGTACTGGTCGGCCGGCAGTTCACCGTCGCGGCAC
>JAAYAO010000223.1 GCA_012719335.1 Propionibacterium sp.
CTGGCCGCGGACCCGGAAGGTGTGGGTGCCGGGGGTGGTGGCGCCGTAGGTGAGCGGGATCGTGTAGTTGCCGGTGGCGGTGGTGGTGACGGTTTGGGAGCGGCTCCAGTTGCCGTTGACCAGGGCCTCGGTCCACGCGGTGATCGGCTCGGCGGTGTCGAAGCGTCCCCACGCGTTCGTGACCGCACCCACCGGCTTGCTGCCCGCACTGTAGGCCGTGGGCGCCGCCTTCCCGGTTTCGGTGGGCACGGTGATCGGGCTCTGCGGCGCGAACGGCTGGGCCACCGCGGGGGTGGCGGCCAGCACGGTGGACATGCTCACGGTGAGCAGGGCCACCGTCGAGGTGGCAACAGAACCGAAGATGCGCCGGGATGGGCGCACGAATGCTCCGATCGATGGGGGATGCGGACGGTCCGACCGGGGTCGAACGGCGAACAGCCTAAGAAAATCTCAGCTTGGTTACAACTTGGTGGGTGAACTGAATCCGCTTGTGACGCTCGCTCGGATCGGCGGTGGATGATCGCTGTGGGCGGCCGGAACGGGCGTCCCGGCTGCCGGTGGACGCGCGGGGTTCGTCGCTCTGCGAGGGTGTTCCGGCGACCGGCTCGGGCGGGTGATCCGCTGGTCGTGGGGATGATCGTCCGGTTTGCTCGCGAGCGCGATGGTGGCGTAGAGTGTCTCCTCGTTGCCCAGCCGAACAGGCGGGGCGGCAACCTGATGGGGTATGGGGTAATTGGCAGCCCGACTGATTCTGGTTCAGTTAGTCTAGGTTCGAGTCCTAGTACCCCAGCGACGAAGTTCGATTCGCTGGACAGGCAACTTCCTGCTAATCTTCTTCGGTCCCCAGACCTCTGGAGACGCTAGGGCCCCGTTGTGTAGCGGCCTAGCACGCCGCCCTCTCAAGGCGGTAGCGCGGGTTCGAATCCCGTCGGGGCTACTTTTGCCGGAATCGTCGGATTCCGGCTTTTTTCATGCCCACGGGGGTGCGGTCGGGTTGTGGCCGCCTGACAGACTGGGGCGATGAGGATTCGACGAGCAGTCCCCGCGTTGTTGTTGGTGTCGGTGTTGGGCTTGGCCGCCTGCACCGAGGACTCCCCGCCGCAATCGCCCACCACCCCCACCGGCGTGGCCACCGAGCCGACCGGCCCGCCGACCAACCCGGACGGCCCCGACTTCGAGCCGAAGCCGGACGAGGACGAGACCACCGAGCCGGCCGAGCCCACCGAAACAGAGGGTGAGGGAACCGAGGGCTTCGACGCCGAAACCAAGCAGACCGACGGCTTTCCGGAACTGACCGACACCGAGCTGCTGCCCACCGAGGTACGGATCGCCCGGCAGGACGGCTTCGACCGGGTCGTGGTGGAGTTCACCGGGGAGGGGACGCTCGGATACCGCGCCCAGTACGCCGACGAAGCCGTCGAACCCGGCTCCGGCAACCCGATCACCGTGCCCGGCGATCACCTTCTCGAGGTGATCATCACCGGCACCCGCATCCCCAACGAGGGGGAGGACTTCGCCGAGCGCGGCGACGTGCCGGCCAACGACGCCACCGTCGTGCAGGGCGCCAACTTCTTCCCGCCCTACGAGGGGCAGTCCCAACTGGTGATCGGGACCAACGGGGAGGCGCCGTTCCGGGTGCAGGAGCTCAGTGATCCGACCCGGTTGGTGATCGACGTCGCCCACGACTGAGCGGGCGCTGGTTGCCCACGACCGAGCGGTCGCTGGTTTCGACGGACGGGCCCTGGCGGGCCCTGCTCAACCGACGCAGCCGCACCGACGCGGCCGTGGGGCCTGCTCGAGCGACGCAGCGGTCAGTCGGCGGCGTCCAGTCGGGCGGCGACGTCGGCGGGGAAACCTCCGGTGGAGACCGGGCCCCAGTCGGTCGGCGTGATCCGAATCAGGGATTTGCCCTGCAGGCGCATGGCCCGGCGGTACTCGTCCCAGTCGGAGTGTTCCCCGGAGATGCACCGGAAGTACTCCACCAGGGGTTCGACCGCGTCGGGCATGTGCAGCACCTCGGCGGTGCCGTTGACCTGCACCCAGGCGCCATTCCACTCGTCGCTGAGCACGCAGACGCTCACGTCCTGATCACGTTCGGCGTTCACCGTCTTGGCGCGTTCGGGGTAGGTCGAGATCACGATCCGCCCCCGGTCGTCCACGCCGCCGGTCACCGGTGACATCTGGGCGCGTCCGTCCCGGCGTCGGGTGAGCAGGATCATCCGGTGCC
>JAAYAO010000224.1 GCA_012719335.1 Propionibacterium sp.
ATGATGTCCTCCACCACCAGCACGTGCCGGCCGGAGATGTCGGTGTTGAGGTCCTTGAGGATGCGCACCACACCGGACGATTGGGTACCCGAGCCGTAGGACGAGATCGCCATCCAGTCCATGTCGCAGTGGATCGACAGCGCCCGGGACAGGTCGGCCATCACCATCACCGCGCCGGTCAGCACCCCCACCAGGAGGGGCTCCTTGTCGCGGTACTCCGCATCGATCTCGGTGGCGATCTCGGCGACCCGTTTCGCGATCTCGTCCTCGCTGATCAGCACATGGGTCAGATCCTGATTGATGTGTTCGTGGTCCACGCCCCTCAGCCTGCCACAGCGCTCAGTCGTCCCGCACGGCGCATCACTCGCATCCCGGGAACATCCACCCCCTGTTGGCCACGCCAGTCGGTGAGCAGGTGGTCGACGGCCAGAACATGACCCTGGTTCAGGTTGCGGGCTCCCCGGTGCCGCATCCAGCGCAGCAATACCCGGTGTCGGATCGCATCCGGTCGGGCGCCGAGCCCCGCGACATCCAGGTCGTCGCCGAGGGTGACCTCGCGGTGGGCCTCCGCGGCCAGGTGGTCGAGCAGGTCGGCATCGGCGGTGGCCAGGCGTGCGGTGCGGGCCAGGGCCTCGACCACACCGGGGGTCAGTTCCTCGGCGAGCATCGGCAACACCCGGTCGCGTACGCGGACCCGGGCGAAGGCGGGATCGGTGTTGTGCGGGTCCCGCCAGGGCACCAACCCCAGTTCACCGCAGGCCGCGATGGTCTGGGCCCGGCGAATCTCCAGCAACGGACGGCGGAACCTGCCCCGGGCGGCTGGCATCCCGGCCAGGGAACGGGTGCCGGATCCGCGCGCCAACCCGAGCAACACGGTTTCGGCCTGGTCGTCCATGGTGTGACCGAGCAGCACCACCGCGTCCAGTTCTTCGGCGGCCTCGGACAGGGCGTTGTACCGGGCCTCCCGGGCGGCCGCCTCGGGGCCGGTGCCGCGATCGTGGACGGTCACCGCGACCCGTCGCACGTGCCGATACCCCATCCGGTGCAGTTGGTTCTCGACCCGGGTGGCGACCTCGGCCGAACCGTCCTGCAGCCCGTGGTCGATCACGATGGCGTGGGTGGCCAGACCGGTGTGGCTGGTGGCGAGTCGGGCGGCCGCGGCCAGGGCCAGGGAGTCCGCTCCGCCGAAGCAGGCGACCAGCAGGCAACTCGCCGGATCGGGGTCGATCGCCGAGACCGCCTGCATGATCCGCAGGGTCTGCGGACCCATGGCGCGTCTGGCCACCTCAGGCGGCCCGGCCGGCGACCCGGCCGAGCCAACGACCGGGCTGGTGGATCTCGTCCAGGGTGGGCAGTGCGGCGGGTTCGGTGAAGGCGGTGTTCAGGCCGTCCACCCCGACCCGGGCGATCACCCGGCGACAGAAGGTGGCCCCGTCGCGGTACTGGCGCAGTTTCGCGTCCAGCCCGAGTACCCGGCGGATCATCCGGTCGAGCCGGCCCCGGGTGCTGCTGCGGCGCTGATCGAAGCTGCGTCGAATCCTGGGCAGGGACGGCACCACCCGGGTACCGACCCGATCCATCATCACGTCGGCGTGGCCCTCCAACAGCGACATCACCGCGGTGATCTCGTCCAGCAGGCTGCGTCGTTCGGGGTCGATCAGGGTGTCGATCAGCGATTGATCCCGCTCGCGGGCGGCGCGGGCCAGGCCCTCCACCGCCGACAGCCCGCCGAAGGCGTCCAGGAGTTGGGTGATCCGGGCGCGCATGTGGTCGACCAGCCACGGGGCATGGGTGAACTGCACCCGGTGGGTTTCCTCGTGCAGACACACCCACAGGGCGAAGTCGTCGGCGTCGAGGCGCAGCTCGCGTTGCACCTTCAGCACATTCGGGGCGACCAGCAGCAGCCGTCCGTGCGGTGCGTGGAAGGGGTCGAATTGGCCGAGGATCTTCGGTGCCAGAAAGGCCAGCGCCGCGCCGGTCTCCACCCCGCCGGCCTTGGCCACCAGCGGGCCCGCCTGCAGGTGACCGACCAAGTGCCGCATGGTGTCGACATTGGCCCGAATCCAGGACGACCGGTCGATCACCAGGGTCGGGGACAGCCCGATCGGCGCGTCGAGCCGAGTGACCTCGCGAACATGGTGTTCGGCCCGCTGCGCCGAATCCCGCAGCCGGTCGACCACCCCGACGACCTCCTCGGCGGTGGCCTTCGGCCCGGCCGGCACCAGTCGGGTACCGGTCGCGATCGCCAGATCCCAGTCCACCATTGCGGTCATGCCGACGAGCGTACCCGGGTCGCGTCGACGGCCCGGGACGATTCCGCTCAGTCCACCGCCGCCGGGCTGCAGCGCGCGATCGCACTCAACCGCAGCGAGGCCAACAGCCCGATCACCAGCACCACGAAGGACGACCAGACCGCGATCGAACTGGCGTGCGCGAAGTCGGCCGGGGTCACCCGTTGAATCAGATGGGTGCCGAGCACGGTCGACAACACCGTGCCCCCGAGGGCCGCGCCGAGGGCGGCACCGATCTGCCGGACGGTGGATTGCACCGCCGACCCGGTGCCCGACTCCGAGACCGGCACGTCGGCGAGCACCACCGAGGTCACCTGCGCCGAGGCCAGCCCGACGCCGACGCCGTAGACCGCCATCGTGGCCGCCACCCAACCGGGCCCGTACTGCGCACCGACCAGTACCGCGGTGGCCGCGGTGCCGATCACTTCCAGCAGCAAGCCCAGGACGACCACCCGCGCCGGCCCCAGGGAGGCCGACAGGTGCCGGGCCGAGGCACCGGCCAGGAAGGCGCCACCGGCCATTGCGACCAGCACGAAGCCGGCCCCGAGGGTGTCCAGGCCGAGCACGATCACCAGGTACAGCGGCAACACGAAGACCAGCGAGAATTCCCCGACCGCGACCAGGCCGGCGGTCAGGTTGCCCCAGGCGAAGGTGGGGATCGCGAACAGTGAGGTGTCCAGCACCCGGGCGCGGTCACCGCGGCGGTGTTCGTACCCGATGAACGCCGCGATGAAGATCACGCCCACCGCCAGGGCGACCGGGGCCGGGGAGATCGGCGCGTCCAGCCCCCATTCCCAGGAGCCGATGGCGAGCACGTTCTGCGGTTGCCACCAGCCGAGGTTCGCACCCTCGATCAGGCCGAAGACGAACGCGCCGAAACCGATCGCGGCCAGCACCGGGCCGGGGATGTCGCGGCCGGCGGTCTGCTCGCCGGTGGTTTCGGGCACGATCAGCAGCGCGGCGACGATCAGCGCCACGCCGAGCGGCACATTGATCAGAAAGATCCAGTGCCAGGTGGCGTAGGTGGTGAGCAGGCCGCCGAAGAGCGGCCCCAGCGCGGCCGAACCGGCCATCACCGCACCCCATACGCCGAAGGCGATCGCGCGGTCCTTGCCCCGGAAGGTGGCGTTCACCGTCGACAGGGTGGAGGGCAGGATCATCGCGCCACCGAGACCCTGGACGGCCCGGGCGGCGATCAGCGCGGACGCCCCGCCGGCCAGCGCGGCGAGCAGGCTGCCGCCCACGAAGACGGCCATGCCGATGATCAGCAGGGTGCGCCGACCGAACCGGTCGCCGAGGCGTCCGGCGGTCATCAACAGGGCCGCGAAGACCACCGAGTAGAGGCTGTTCACCCACTCGGCACCGGTCAGCGACATGCCCAGGTCGGCGATGATCACCGGTAGCGCGACCCCGACGATGGTGCCGTCCAACACGATCAGGCCCAGCGAAACCGCCAGTACCACCAGGGCGAGCCAGCGCCGGCCACCGCCGGTTGTGGTGGCTTCCGCCGGGGCGTCCGAAACGCTCATCGATCACTCCTCGAGGTCGGATCGGCAGGTTGCCGACGCAGTGTCGGCAACTACGATAGCCCCCGCCCCGGCAAGACCGTGTGAGATTTCACCCGGGGGGTGCGCACGATGTCACACGATCCACCCGATGTGGTCAGCCGCAGCCACAGGCGGCCATGGCCGCCGAGGCCTTCTCCAACCAGGTGCGGGCCGCGTATTCGTCGTCGGCGCCGTTGCTGACCAGCGCGAAACCGATCAACGCCCCGTCGGCGCTGCGCACATACCCGGCCAGCGAATGCACCTGGCGCAAGGTGCCGGTCTTGGCCCGCACCTGACCCCGTCCGGCGGTGGTGCCGTCGACCACATAACGCAACCGCAGCGAGCCGTCCACGCCGCCGACCGGCATGCCGGTCATCACCGGCCGGTAGCGGGGTTCGTCGGTGGTGATCACCCGTATCAGGGTGGCCAGGGAGTTGGTGGTGATCCGGGTTTCGCGCGACAGGCCCGAGCCGTCGTGCACCACCATGCCCTCGGTCCAGGCGTCCCAGTCGGTGAGGGTTTCGGCGATCGCGGCCCGGCCACCCTCGAAGCTGCCGGGTTTGCCCCGGGCGATCGCGACGTGGCGCATCATGATCTCGGCGGCGTCGTTGTCGCTGACCCGCATCAGGTGCTCGACGATCTCGCCCAACGGCAGCGATTCCAGGGCGGCCAACTCCGCACCCCCGGACGGGGCGGCCCCGCGGGCCGGGGTGCCGTCGACGGTGATGCCGTGCCGCTGCAGGGCCTTGGCGAACTCGGCGGCGGTCACCGCGGCGGGATCGGCAACCCGGGCGCCGGGCGATTCGCCGGTGACCCGGCCCTGATTGACCGTCAGCGCCGACACCGGGCTGACCTGGTCGGCATAGTTCGACGGCCAGGTCGGGTTCCAGGCCGGCCCCTCGAAGAGGGTGTCGTCGTAGGTCAGTGTCACGGTGTCGATACCGCGTCCCTTCAGGGCCGCGGCGGTGCGTTCAGCGAGGGTGCCGATCGTCGGCGCCGGGTAACTGTCGTCCAGGGTCGCGGTGTTCAGGTACGGATCCCCACCTCCGACGAGCACGATGCCCGGCACCGGTTCCGGTTCGGGGGTGGTCGGGGTCGCCGACGGAGCAGGAGCGGGGGAACCGCTCGGCCCCGCGGGCGGGGGCTCCAGCAGCACCCTGGTGGTGAAGTGGTGCTCGACGCCGTACTCGTGCAGTACCGCCACCGAGGTGAGCACCTTCATCGTGGACGCCGGTACCGCGGGGCTCGTCCCGTTCTCCGAATGCAGCAGGTCACCGGAGGCCAGATCGACCACCGAGACGTGGAAGGTGCCACCGATGCCGCCGCGGTCGATGCCGGTGATCGCGGCGTTCACCCGGGCCGGGTCGGGCGCGGCCGCGGTGGGGGCGACCGGCGCGACCGGGCTCTCGTCGAAGGACGGGGTGGGGGTGCTCACCTCGGGCTGCTCGAACAGCGTGGGGGCCACCGTCGTCGGCCCGGTGACCGGCACCCACAGCCCGGTGGCGTACAGGCCGCGTTCGACCGCTCGTCCGGCCACCCCGGCGACCAGCAGGGCCACCACCGCCACGATCAGCACAGCGACGACGAACGATTCGACCATCACTCGTCGACGTGTCACCCTCGATCCCATCTGTAGCGCCGGTTTCGTGGCAGGACACGGGCCCGTGTCCCGGACGCGGGCGCGGTAGGCTGCCCCCAGACCGGTCGATCACATCATAGAGAGAGCCTCAGGTGACTGAAGACAAAGCTGCCTCCGCCAAGGTTCCCAGCGGGCTGGAGTTCTACGTAACCGTGGAAATCCCGAAGGGCACGAAGAACAAGTACGAGATGGACCACGAGACGGGTCGCATCATCCTCGACCGGACGTTGTTCACCGCAACCCAGTACCCCTCGGATTACGGGTTCATCGAGACCACTCTCGGTCAGGACGGCGACCCGCTGGACGCGATGGTGCTGGTGCCCGAGGCCACCTTCCCGGGCTGCCTGATCAAGTGCCGCGCGATCGGCATGTTCCGGATGAAGGACGAGGCCGGCGGTGACGACAAGGTGCTGTGCGTGCCGGTGGCCGACCACCGCCGCGACCACCTGCAGGATCTGACCGACATCCCCGAGTTCCAGTTGCTGGAGATCGAGCACTTCTTCACCGTCTACAAGGACCTCGAGCCCGGCAAGTCGGTCGAGGGCGCGACCTGGACCGGCCGCGACGGCGCCGAGGAGGAAATCCGCGCCTCGATCGCCCGGGCCAAGGGCACCCACTTCGAGCAGTTGCAGGTCAACCACTACTGAGCGACGCCAAGCCCGAACGGGCTCCCGACGCCATGCCATCGGCACCCTCGCGGCGGATGGGCACCCCCACGGTGGGGGTGCGGATCCGCGGCCGGGGTGCCGATGTGTTTTCGGTGGCGCTCGGGGCAGGGCTCGGTGCGGTCGCCCGGTACGGGGTGGAGTCGGCCGTCGGGCCCGGCTGGGGTGCCCTCTGGCTGGTCAACGTGCTCGGCTCGGCGCTGCTCGGGCTGTTGCTGAGTGCGGTGACCGCCACCCCCACGAGGGCCGGTGACGCCGCTGCCGGATCGGAGCCACGACCGTCCCCGGGCCGGCTCACCCCACTGCTCGGTACCGGTTTTCTGGGCGGATTCACCACCTTCTCGACCGCCGCGGTGATGGCCCTGGACGGGCCGTCCGGGGTCGGTTTCCTGGCCGGGATGACCCTGGGGTGCGTGCTCGCCGCGGCCGGCGGCTGGCGGCTGGCGACCCGGGTGCGCCGATGAGCGTGCTGTGGGTGTTTCTGGGTGGTGCGGCCGGTGGGGTGTTGCGGTATCTGCTGGCGCTGCGGTTCGCCTCCCGCGATCCCGCCCGCCTCGCCCCCGGCCTGATCGCGGCGAACCTGCTCGGTTCGCTGGCCCTGGGGGTGATCGCCCGGGTCACGGTGGACACCGGGTACCTGCTGTGGGGTACCGGGTTGTGCGGTGGCCTGACCACCTTCTCCACCTTCGCGGTGGAGGTGCTCGGGGTGCTGCGCACCGGCCGGCGGCTCGCCGCGCTGCTGCAGGCCGGCGCGATGATTGTCGGCGGGGTGGGCGCCGCCGCACTCGGGCTGTGGCTCGGCGGACTGTTCGGCTGAACCCACCGGCCGGCCACACCCACTAGGCTGATCGGCTGTGCGGTATCTGATCTTGCTGAACCCCTCGGCCAACCGGGTCTACGGCGGGCAGGTCGCGACCCTGGCCGAGGCCGAGTTGCGGGTCTGCGCCCCGTGGGCCACCGACGTGGCGGGCACCACCGTCGCCGGCGTCGACTACCTGGGCTTCGGCACCGATGCCCCGTTGACCGAGGAACAGACCGGCCTGCTGGCCGAACAGTCCGCCTTCCTGGCCCTGTTCGAAATGTTGGACGGCGACCTGTTGCGGCCCGTCGCCGCGAGCACCGCCACCACCCTGGACGACGATCTGGTCACCATCCCGAAGTACCAGGGCAAGACCAACGAACAGTTCACCCGGCTGCTGCTGAACGTGACGCTGAGCCGGGTGCGTCCGGACAAACCCACCCCGTGGACGGTGCTGGACCCGATGGCCGGACGCGGCACCACCCTGACCACTGCCTGGCTGCTCGGCCACCACGGCGCCGGGGTGGAGGCCGACCCGAAGGCCGTCGAGGCGATGGGCGCCTTCCTGCGCACCTGGCTGCGCCGCAAGCGGCTCAAGCACCGGGCCGAGTCGAACCCGGTGCGCCGCGAGGGCAAGTCGTTGGGTCGGCGTTTCGACGCCACCCTGCACCAGCCGGGCAGCCCCGAACTGACCCTGTCG
>JAAYAO010000225.1 GCA_012719335.1 Propionibacterium sp.
AGACCACCGCCATCCGCACCCCGCGGCCGAACAGGTGGTCGAGGTAACGCACCGACCCCGGGTAGGGCTGCACGCCCTCGGCGGCCAGCACCTGGTTGAAGACCGTGTTCTTCCGGTTGCCCAGCCCGCACACCGTTTCGGCGTCGGCGGAGTCGGTGGGATCCCCCTCGGGCAGGGTGATCTCGCGGGAGGCCAGGAAGTCGCGCACGCCGTCGTAGCGCGGTTTGCCGTCGACGTAATGGTGATAGTCGGCGTCGGTGTAGGGCTGCCCCCCGCGGGCGGAGAGATAGTCGTTGAACATCCGGTGCCAGGCTCGCATGTGAACCTCGGCGGTCGGGGTCAGCACCCCGTCCAGATCGAACAGCACGGCATCGAAGTCGGCAATCGTCACACCTGCAACCCTAGCCGACCTTCAGTGTCGAGATCGCCTCTCGGGCCTCGTCCTCCAGATGCATCGCGGTATTCGGAATCGAGACGTAGAACAGGCCGGCCCCGGCGTCCCCGGTGTCGACGATGATCACGATCAGCAGTTCTTCGGTGGCTTCGAGGTTGGGGATGTCGAAGGACAGGTTCGACTCGATCACCCAGGCGTCGTGCCCGTCGACGGTGATCGCCTCGCTGCGGGTGTCGTCGCGGTGCACCTCGGTGCCCTCACCGTAGAAGGAGCCGACCACACACTTCACGACCACCTCGGCGCCGTCCTCGGGGCTGTAGAAACCGTCCCCGGCGAGCAGTTCACCGATCGTCAGGGAGGCGACCCAGCTCGCCCCGGGCTCGTAGTTCTCCTGCACCATCACCTGTTGGGTGAGGGCGGCGCGGCTGAACGGCACCCGGAACTCGGGTTGCGGGCTGCTCCAGGGCCCTTGCGGATCGCGGTAGGCGAGGTTGCCGGCGCGCACCCAACCGTCCCCCCGTTGCGGCGGGGCGGCGGAGTGGGATTGGTCGCCGGGCGGGCAGATCGGGGCGGTGTTGGTGGCGCGCGGACGGTTCGGGTCGCCCGGATCCCCGCCGCCGCCGGTGAAGCTGCGGATCGCCAACCAGGCCACCAGGGCGATGATCAGCAGGGCGACGACGCCGATCACGGCCCAGACCCAGGACTTGCCGCGGCCGGTGTCGGTGTACCCGCCGGTGGTGCCGTAGGCCTGGGCGTATTCGACCGGGTCGGCGACCTGCCCGGGGGCGAAACCGCCGGGCGGGGGCGGGGCATCCGGGGTGTCGCTCAGCGCGGCCGACCACGTCCGGCCGTCCCAATAGCGCAGCTTGGACGAGCCGCCCGGATCCGGATACCAACCTGCTGGACTGCTCACGGCTCACAGTGTAGGCCGCCCGGTTCCCCGGGGTCGACCAACGAGGCGGGGTCCACCGGTTCAGCGGGCGTGCACGGTGATCGCTGCCCCCACCGACCACTCCGGACAGGCCGCGCGCAGCCACCGGACGACCCCGGCTCGGCCAACGGGAGCCGACGGGTCGGCGCATGTGACCAAGGCCATGTGGTCATTATACCCCTGGGGGCATATAGTGGGAGGTGACGGCACAACCGCACAACACAGCGACGTGGAGACGACACATGGCACGCATTGTCATTCTCGGCGCGGGCGTCTCGGGGCACACCGCAGCCCTGCACCTGCGCCGATTGCTCGGCCGGAAACACGACATCACCGTCGTGACCCCGAACTCGAAATGGAACTGGATTCCGTCCAACATCTGGGTCGGGGTGGGCCGAATGACCGCCAAGCAGGTCACCTTCGACCTGCCCCCGATCTACCGACGCAAGGGCATCCGGTACGTGCAGGCACTGGGCCGCACGATTCGTCCGCACGGTGACGGTGACGACCCGACCCCCACCGTCGAGGTGGAATCGACCGCCCCCGACAGCCTCGGTGAGCTCAGCCGGTTGCCGTACGACTACCTGATCAACGCCACCGGCCCGAAGCTGCGTTTCGAGGCCACCGAGGGGCTGGGCCCCGAAGGCGGCCACTCGGTGTCGGTGTGCACCGACGGCCACGCGGTACACGCCGCCGAGGCGCTGGCCGAGTCGATCGCGAAGATGCAGGCCGGCGAACAGCAGAAGCTGGTCGTGGGGATGGGGCACGGCACCTGCACCTGCGAGGGCGCGGCCTTCGAGTACACCTTCAACGTCGAGCACGAACTGACCCAGGCCGGGGTGCGCGACAAGGCCGAACTGATCTACCTCACCAACGAGGTCGAGCTCGGCGACTTCGGTGTCGACGGCATGGTGTTTCGACAGAAGGGGTACCAACAGTCGTCACGGATGTGGACCGAATCGTTGTTCACCGAGCGCGGGGTGCACTCGATTCTGGGCGCGCACGTGTCCAAGGTCGATCCGGGAGTGATCCACTACGAGACCCTGGACGGGCAGCACCACACCCAGGACTTCGACTTCGCGATGCTGCTGCCGCCCTTCGGCGGGGTGGGCCTGACCGCCTACGACCGGGACGGCAGCGACATCACCGACACGATGTTCGCCCCCTCCGGGTTCATGAAGGTCGACGCCGACTACACCCCCAAGCCCTACGAGGAGTGGCGGGCCGAGGACTGGCCCAAGACCTACGAGGTGCCGGGTTACCCGAATGTGTTCGCCGTCGGCATCGCGTTCGCCCCGCCGCATCAGATCTCCAAGCCGCACGTGTCGGCCAACGGCACCCCGATCGCCCCGGCGCCGCCGCGCACCGGCATGCCCTCGGGCGTGATGGGCAAGGCGGTGGCGATCACGATCGCCGACCGGGTGAAGGGTGATCCGCAGGCCCCGGCCGAGCAGGCCTCGATGGCCAAGATGGGTGCGGCCTGCGTGGCTTCGTCCGGCACCGGACTGTTGAAGGGGTCGGCGGCCAGCATGACGATGTTCCCGGTGGTGCCGAACTACGAGAAGTACCCCGATTCGGGTGGCCGCAACTTCTCCGGCACCCGCGGCGAGATCGGCCTGCACGGCCACTGGATCAAGCTGATGTTGCACTACCTGTTCATCTACAAGGCCAAGGCCCTGCCGGGCTGGCAGTTCATTCCGGAGTGATCGAGATGTCCGAAATCGCCAAGCAATCGCCCGTGATCACCCACTACCCCGACGCTCCGGTGCCGACCAGGTTCACCCGGTGGAATCGGCAGAACCCGGTGCTGCAGTTCGGCAAGTTCGTGATGGCCTGCATCAACATCATGATGATGGTGATCAAGGGGCACGAGAAGTAGTTCGCCGACCGGCGCAGTGGGTACGGTGCGCCGGCACTCGGGCCCCTCGGGGTCCACCGGTTCAGCGGGCGTGCACGGTGGCCCGGTGCACCGGCATCGGCTGCGCGGACGCCGCACCGCAGGTCAGCCGGTGCGGTTGCGAGCGGGTGGTGGCCACCTCGACGGTGTACTCACCCCGCCCGGTGACCTCGAAGGCGACCACATGGGTGGCGGCGTCGGCCCGTTGCACGCCGACCAGGCGCACCGCGTCCAGCCCGGTCACCTCGAGGTGTCGGCGCAGCGCGATCTCGGCGTACTGCACCGGCATCGGCCAACAACTGCGGCCCCGCAGCAGGTCGAGGTCGAGGTGCCCGCGCCGGTGAATGCCGGTCAGGTCGGCCACCCGGTCGGCCGCCACTGCCCCGTAGTACAGCCCCTGCGGCAGGACGAGCAGGTTCGCGGCGAACCGATCCCCACCAGATGGGAGACCTCCCAGCCCGCGTCGGGCTCGGCCGCGCGCAGGGCCGCGGCCACCGGCCGGCCGCGCACCGCACAGCAGCGGTCGTGTTTGCCGTGAGTGCACACCGCGAACAGTGGTTCGGTGACCGGCTGCCAGCCGAGGCTGCCGACCTGGCGCAGCATCGATACATCGGTGTGCAGCAGTTCACGCGGGTCGTCCACCTCGGTGGTCTCCAGCCGGGGATGGGCCGAGTCGGTGTGTGCGGCGAAGACCCGGTACCCGGCCCGGTCGGTGGGGCGGCGCTCGCCCCGGCGGATCAGCAGGGGCCGTACCCCCGCGTCGGCGCACCGGGCGGCCAGGGTGCGGCCGACCCCGTTCGGCAGGCGGGCATCGCGCAGCGCGTCGGTGCCCCAGGCGCCGTCATGTTCGATCAGCAGGAAGGCCCGAACGGTCGAGGCGGTGCCGGCCGGGTCGTCACCCCGGTCGCGGGCCGCAGTGCTGCACTCGAAGGTCACGGTTGCCCCTCGATCATCAGGGCGCCCTCGCGCACCAGACGCCGGCACAGCACCAGCCGGCTCGACTCGTCCAACTCCTCGGTCAGGTCGGCCGGGGTGAGGGTGGTCGACGCGGCGATCCGGTCGAAGGCCGGTGCCAGCCAGGCCGGGACGTCCAGATGCCGGTCACCCAGCAGCACCCGCAGCCGAACGCCCTCGGGCGGCAGGGGTCGGCAGATGCCGCGGCGCCGCAGCGGGGTGTGGTCATCGACGGTGCCGGCCCGGTCCAACAGGGAGCCGGCCAGCCGGCTGGGACGGTTGGTCAGGAAACGTTGCTGTTCGGCGCGCACCAGGTCGTCCGGGTCGAGGCCACGGACCCGGTCGGCCAGTGCGGTCAGCCGTTCGGCCAGGCCATCGCGCAGCAGGCCCGGGTCGTCCAGATGCCCGGCGGGAAGGTGGCTGTCGGGCAGGTCGGCGAGCAGGGGTTCGATCGCCCGGCGCAGCACCCCCGCCCAGGTCACCTGGTTGACGCCGATGGTGACGTGCAACGAGATGCTGCCTTCGGCG
>JAAYAO010000226.1 GCA_012719335.1 Propionibacterium sp.
AACGCCCGGGAACGGTTCGGCCCGATGATGTGGGCCCCGATCGCGAACAACATCGTGTCGATCGGGGTGTTGTCGATCTACCTGGTCACCTGGGGCACCGGCGGGGACGGCTCCGGCGCGTTCACCAACCAGCAGGAGTTGTTGCTCGGCCTCGGGTCGACCTTCGGCATTCTCGTGCAGGCCGCGATCCTGGTGCCCTACCTGCGGCTGGCCGGATTCCGGTACCGCCCCCGGTTCGACTGGCGCGGGGTCGGCCTGGGGCACACCTTCTCGCTGGCGAAGTGGACCCTCGGTTTCGTCGCGGTCACCCAGTTGGCGCTGGTGGTGATCAACAAGCTGGCCACCTCGGCCACCGCCGCCGGTGAGGGTGCCGGCCTGACGGTCTACAACAACGCCTACCTGTTGTGGATCATGCCGCACTCGCTGATCACCGTGTCGTTGGCCACCGCGATGCTGCCGTCGGCCTCCCGGCTCGCCGAGGCCGGTGACTTCGAAGGGGTCCGCAACGAAACCCTGCGGACGATGAAGCTGGCCGTCACCGTGCTGTTGCCGGTCAGTGTCGGTTTCGTCGCCCTGGCCGGGCCGATCGCCCAACTGCTCTTCGGCAACGGCGCCGGCGCCGAGGACGCCCGGTTCATCGGCTGGGCGCTGATGGCGCTGGCCGTCGGCCTGGTGCCGTTCACCCTGCACTACATCTGTCTGCGCTCCCTGTACGCCCTGGAGGACACCCGCTCGGCCTTCCTGGTGCAGGTCGTGATCGCGATCGCCAATGTCGGTTTCGCGATGGCCCTGGTGGTGCCCTTCCACCGTCCGACCCTGGTCGCGGCCGCCCTGGGTCTGGCCTACTCGCTGGCCTATGTGGTGGGTCTGTGGGTGGTGTGGCGGATTCTGCAACGCAAGTTGCCCGGCCTGTCGATGCGGGCCCTGGCCCGGCATCTGGTGCGGCTGTTCCTGGCGGTGCTGCCCGGGGCCGGTGCCGCGTTGCTGGTGGTGTGGCTGGGCCGACGCTTCTGGTCGACCGACTTCGGCCCCCTGGCGCTGACCCTGCTGGGTGCGGGGGTGGTGGCCCTGGCCGGCTTCCTGCTGGGCGCCCGCGTGCTGCACCTGGCGGAGGTGCGCGACATCCTCAACGTGCTGCGCCGCCGCGGGGGCGGGACGGCCGAGGCCGAGGCCGAGCCGATCCCGGCCGGGGACGCCGAGCAACTCACCACCCAGCCCGAGCCGCCGGCCGAACCGGACGAACCCCGAGGTCCCGAGGCCACCGACGATGACCCGGACGAGCCCGGCCCCGCGGTGGGCGACCCCGTGGTGGGCGACCCCGACCCCACCCCCGATGCCGAGGAACCCACCCAACCCGGCACCCGGCTCAGCCTGGGTGAGGACGATCTGCCCACCACCACCATGTCGGCGGTGGACGACTCCGACGACGAGACCACGATCCGTCCCTTCGTTTCGGCCGGCGAGGGCCGGCAGGCCGGTCACGTACTCGGGGAGCGTTACGAACTGGAGGAGTTGGCCGGCCAGGACGACAACATCCAGACCTGGCGGGCCTTCGACGCGGTGCTCTCACGGTCGGTACTGGTGCATCTGCTGGAGGCGTCCGACCCCCGCACCCCGGCGGTGGTGGACGCCGCGCGCCGCTCCGCGGTCGCCACCGACGCCCGATTCCTGCGGGTGCTGGACGTGGTCGAGGAGGACACCGGCGCCTACGTGGTCTCCGAGTTCGCCCCCGGCCACAGCCTGCAGTTGCTGCTCGCCACCGGCCCACTCAGCGCCCGCGAATCGGCCTGGCTGGTGCGTGAGATCGCCGACGCCCTGGCGGTGATGCACGCCCAGGGGCTCTACCACGAACGGGTCAGCCCCGAGACGGTGATGATCACCCCCACCGGCAACATCAAGATCGCCGGCTTCCTGATCTCGGCCGCCCTGCACCCCGGCGACGGGCACACCGACCCGGAGACGACCGATGTGCGTGACCTGGGGCGCATCCTGTACGCCACCGTGGTGTCGCGCTGGCCCGGCGGCCCCGCCCACGGCCTGCCCGCCGCCCCCCACAGTGGAGCCCGGTTGTTGTCGCCCCGCCAGGTGCGTGCCGGGGTCTCGCCGGCGCTGGACCGGTTGTGCGAACAGATCCTCGGTGACCCCGCCCGGCACGGCCTGCCGCCGTTGACCACCGCGCAGGACGTGGTCGGTGCGCTCAGCACGATCCTGGGCACCACCGACGCGTCCCAGGAATTGGAGGCCCGGATCCGGTACCCGGTGCCGGTGGTGGGGCAACGCGACGCCGGTGCCGAATCCCCCGGCGACGCCTACCAGGCCCAGCGGGCCCAACCCCCGGCGGTGGACGAGCCGGCCGTGGCCGAACCGTCCGAGGTGATCGGGCCGGAGGAGCCCAGCCGGCGGTGGTTGTCGATCCTGATCGGTTTCGTGCTGCTGGTGCTGATGCTGTCGTTGATCGGGGTGTTCGTGCAGCGTCAACTGGGCACCACCGGCCCGGCCCAACCGCACCGGACGTCCGAGAGCGCCCCACCCGAGGAGCCCGCGGCCGGCCCGGTGCAGATCGCCGACGTCCTCGATTTCGACCCCTCCGCCGACGGCGGCAACGACGAGGAGAATCCCGACGAGACCGCCCTGGCCCACGACGGTGATCCCGACACCCGGTGGCGCACCCTGTCGTATCGGGGCAACCCGGAGTTGGGCGGGCTGAAGCCCGGGGTCGGTCTGGTGGTCGACCTGGGTGAGGCCACCGACATCACCTCGGTGGACGTCCTGTTTTCCGGTGACGGCACCGACGTGGAACTGCGCATCCCCGCGGAGGATCCGGAGGCCGATCAGCCCCCGATGACCAGCCAGACCCAGTGGCGCACCGTGGCCGAGGCCACCGGGGCCGAGGGGGCGCTGAACCTCACCATCACCGATGAGCAGGTGCGCACCCGGTGGGTGTTGATCTATCTCACGTCGCTGCCGGCCGAGGACGGCAACTATCGTGGGGGCGTCTTCGAAATCGAGGTGCAACGCTAAATGCCCCACTCCGACGAGCGCACCGACGCGCAGTTGCTCGCCGCCCACGTCGACGGCGATGACGACGCCTTCGCGATCCTGGTGCGCCGCCACCGCGACCGACTGTGGGCGGTGGCCCTGCGCACCATGCGCAACGGCGAGGAGGCCGCCGACGCCCTGCAGGACGCCTACATCTCGGCTTTCCGCCGGGCCCACACCTTCCGGGGCGATTCCCAGGTCACCACCTGGTTGCACCGGATCGTGGTCAACGCCTGCCTGGATCGGATTCGTCGCAACAAGGTGCGCCGTGCCGAGGCGCTGCCCGAGGAGGTCGATCGGGCCGAGATCATGGCGGCTCCCTCGAATGCCGAGCAGGCCGTCGAGCAGGCCGAAACCCGCGACGTGGTGCGGGCGGCGCTCAGCCGACTGAATGCCGACCAACGGGCGGCCCTGGTGCTGGTCGACATGGAGGGCTACTCGGTGGAGGAGGCGGCACGTATCCTGGGATGTGCCACCGGCACTATCAAGAGCAGATGTTCGCGCGGACGGGCGAAGCTGCTGCCGCTGCTGCAACACCTGCGGGCGCGGCTGTGACCCGGTTCACCGTGATCGGCCGGGAACCGAACCGCAACCCGGCTCGTCCGAGTATGTATCCCGCTTCCCACCTGTCGACTGGAGCCCGAGATGACTCATCCTTCGAGTGATGTGTTGGCCGACCTGGCCGCTGATCTCACCGTTGACGACGCCACCCGCGCGCACGTCGCAGCCTGTGCGCCCTGTGGCGAGGCCGTCGCGCTGTTCGGCGATGCCGGCGCCCTGCTGGCCGAAGCACCCGACGAACCGATGCCCCCCGAGGTGGCCGCCCGACTGGACGCCGCCCTGGACGCGGAGATCGCCCGCCGCCGCAGTGGGGCGAGCAAGGCCGAACTGGATGCCGAATCGGCCGCCGCCGCGGCCCGCACCGCCCTCGGCTCCTTCGGGGCGAACCCGATCGGTGAGAAGCAGATCGGCCCGCAACGGCACCTCCGCACCCCGTCCCGGTGAAGCCGGTGACCGGCCGGAAACGGTGCGGTCACGAAGATTCGATACAGTCCCACGATGCTGCTGGCGTTCGTGGTGACCCTCCTCGCCGGGCTGGCCACCAGCCTGGGCGGGGCGCTCGCCCTGGTGCCGCGATGGCGGGCTCAACGCAAGCAGGCCACCGCTCTGGCGTTGGCCGCCGGCGCGATGATCGCGGTGTCGATCGGTGAGATGTTGCCGCATGCGCACGGCGAACTGGCCGGCCCCCACCAATGGCGCAACACCATCCTGGCGTTCGGTGTCGGCATCCTGGTGGCGGTGGCGTTGAGCCGGGTGATCCCCCGGTTGCAGCGGTATTTCTGGGCCCAGCTCGACCCCGGCCGGAACTCGGCCATGGTGCGCACCGCGATGGTGGCCGGTGCGGTGATGATCGCGCACAACCTGCCCGAGGGGATGGCGACCTTTCAGGCCACCCTGCACGACCCCCAGTTCGGGGTGGGCCTGGCCGTGGCGGTCGCGGTGCACAACATTCCCGAAGGTATGGCGGTGGCCGCACCCTTGTATCTGGCCACCGGACGGCTGCGGCCGGGTCTGCTCTGGGCCACGGTGTCGGGGCTGGCCGAACCGGCCGGTGGGTTACTGGGGCATCTGGTTTTCGCCGGCGCCGCGGTGAGCACCGGCGGCCTGCTGGCCGCCCTGGCCGCGATCATGCTCACCATCAGTGCCGGGGAGCTGCTACCGACTGCGTGGCGGCTGGCCGGCCGTCGCCGCTGCCTGCTCGGCACCGCGATCGGCGCCGCTGCCATGATCGGCACCCTGGCGGTGCTGTAGGGCCGGGGCTCCTGGTTTCGACACGGCCACTTGCGTGGCCTGCTCAACCGACGGACCAAGCAACCCGGTCGCGTTGGCTGAGCCTGTCGAAACCAGCGACGCAGTACACCCGGTCAACCGACGGACGAAACAGCCGGGTCGCGTCGGTTGAGCCTATCGAAACCAGCGGCCCGGTCGCCTCAGTCGGCCTTGCGCGGGGTCAGCCGGTACTCGGACGGGATCGGCTTGCGCTGTTCGGTCCACCGCTCCACCATAGGCCCGGGTAGGGCAGGATCACCCGTCCGGCCTTGTTGGTGTAGTACGTGGTGGCGGTGCTGGGGAACATCCAGATCTTGGTGGCCAACTGCTTCTGCAGTTCGGCGTCGAAGGCCTCGAAGGCTTCCTGGGTGGGTTCCATCGCGGCGGCGTCCTGCTGCTGCAGCCACTGCATCGAGGCGGTGACGAACTGGGCGTCCACTTCGGCGTTCACGTTGTGACCGCCACCGTGGTTGGAGCCCTCGTTCGGGCCGGCCAGGTTGAAGAAGTTCGGGAACCCCGGCACCATCTGGCCGCGGTGGGCGAACGGGTTCTCACCGTTCTCCCAGACCTGGTTCAGCGACACGCCGTCGCGTCCGATCACTTCCACCGAGCTGTGCCACAGCAGGTTGTACCCGGTGGCCAGCACGATCACGTCGGCCTCGACCTCGATGCCGGTGTCCAGCAGCAGGCCGTTCTCGGTGTACTCCTTCATGCCGCCGGTGACCATCTTCACGTGCGGCTGCTTCAGCGCGTCGAAGAAGCCCGGGTCCATCACCGGACGCTTACCGAAGGGCGGGTAGTCGGGGGTGAGCTGTGCCTTCAGGTCGGGACGGTCGGCGAAGCTCTCCTCGAGGTACTGCAGGCCGGCCTGGCGGCGCAGTTCGTTGGCCTCCGAGATCGAGTGCGGGTTGTTCTTCACCCACTCGGGGTCGACGGTCACCATGTGCACGTTGATGTCGCCGGCGAACCAGTGGATCTTCACCCGGTACCACTGGTGGTAGTACGGAATGTGTTCCAGGGCCCACCGCTGGGCCTCCGGCACCGACTCCCCCACCGCGGCGTTCTTGAACACCCAGTGCGGCTGGCGCTGCACCACGGTCATCTGCCCGACCTGCGGGGTCAGCTCGGCCACCAACTGGATCGCGGTGGCGCCGGTGCCGACCACGGCGACCTTCTTGCCGGCCAGGTCGACGGTCTCGTCCCATTCGGCGCTGTGCATGATCCGGCCGGTGAACTTCTCCTCACCGGGGATGTTCGGACGCTTGGGCGTGTTCAGGTAACCCAGCGCGGACACGACCGCGTTCGCCCGGTGGGTGGCGGTGTTGCCGTCGGCGTCGACGACCTCGACCACCCATTCGGCGGCCTCCTCGTCCCAGGTGCAGGTGTTCACCTTGGTGCGGAAGCTGGTGTTGTCGTACAGCTTGTACTTCTCGGCCACGTCCAGCATGTAGCGCTGGTACTCGGTCGACTGCGGGTAGTACCGCGTCCACTTCGGGTTCAGTTCGAAGGAGAAGGAGTAGAAGTGCGACGGGGTGTCCACCGCGACGCCCGGGTAGTTGGTGCGGTACCAGGTGCCACCGAAGTCACCGGCGGCCTCGAACAACTGCCAGTCGATGCCGGCCCGGCCGAGCCGGATCGCGGTGGCCATGCCGGACATGCCGCCCCCGATGATGATCACCTTGAGGTCGTTCGGGACGGACTCGTCGAACTCCGGACGGGC
>JAAYAO010000227.1 GCA_012719335.1 Propionibacterium sp.
CGCCGTCGCCCAGGTCGGTGATCGCGCGGGTGAGCAGCGGCCGGTCGCCGCGCATCGCCTGATCGACCAGCAGGTCGTACTGCAGGCCGAGCACCCGTTCGCTGGTGCGGGCCCGCTTCACGTCCCGGCCCAGCGGCACCCGGGGCATGTCGGCGCTGGTCTGGCCCATCTGGTCGAGGTACTCCTGACGGGCCTCGTCGGCGGTGTGCACGGTTTCGCGCAGCGGCAGTTCCTTGATGAAGAAGCTCAGCGCCAGTACCACCAGACCCAGCGGAATGCCCCACCAGAAGGCTCCGGTGAGGGCCTCGGCGACGCCGGAGCGCACCGCTTCGACCACCTCCGGCGGCAGGCCGGCCAGGGAGGCCGGGTCGAGCACCGAGCCGGCGTCCAGTTTGCTCAGATCGACCTCGTCGGCCATCTCGGACGGCACGTGCCGGCTGATCGCGCCGGGGATGCGGGCGGTCATGATGGCGCCGAACAACGCCACGCCGACGGTGCTGCCGACGGTACGCATGAACTGGGTGGTGGCGGTGGCCACCCCGAGGTCGCGGCGCATCGAGGCGTTCTGCACGATCAGCAGGTAGATCTGCATGCACAGCCCCAGCCCGAAGCCGAACAGGGCGAGCACCGCACCCAACTGCCAGAACGGGGTGTGTACACCCATCCGACTGAGCAGCCAGAACGCGAAGGCCATGATGCTGAGCCCGACCAGCATGAACGGCTTGTAGCGGCCGGTGCGGGTGATCAGCAGGCCGACCACGATGCCCATGCCGATCATCACGATGTTCAGCGGCATCAGGATCACACCGGATTCGGTGGCGTTGGCACCGAGGGCGCCCTGGGCGAAAACGGGGGCGTACATGATGGCGCCGAACATCATCATCGCCACCCCGAAGCCGGACAGGTTCGACAGGGTGAAGATCGGGTTGCGCCACAGCCGCAGCGGAATCACCGGCGCCTCGGCCCGGCGTTCGATCAGCACGAACACCCCCAGCAGCAACAGGCCCACCCCGAACAGGGTGAGGATCTGCCAGGACGTCCAGGCCCAGGTGGAGCCACCGGTGGAGGTGGCGATCAGAATCGCGGTGATCGCCAGCGACAGCACCGCGATACCGGGCCAGTCGACCTTGGCAGTGGACGGGGTGTGGTCCATCTGCAGGAACCGGGCCACCGCGAAGAAGGCGATCACCCCGAAGGGCAGGGTGGCGAAGAACAGCACCCGCCAGCCGAAGGCGTCGGTCAGCGCACCACCGGCCAGCGGGCCGGCCACCGAGGCCAGCCCGAAGACCGCGCCCATGTAGCCCTGGTATTTGCCCCGGAACCGCGGCGGCACGATGTCGCCGAGGATGGTTTGGGACAGCGGCATCAGGGTGCCCATGCCGATGCCCTGGATGCCCCGGGCGAAGACCAGGAACCAGAAGTTCGGCGACACCCCCGACAGCAGGGTGCCGGTGAGGAAGACCACCAGGCCGGCCAGGAAGAAGAACCGGCGGCCGTACATGTCGGACAACTTGCCGACGATGGGCACGGTGATCGCCGACAGCAGCATCGCGATGGACGGCACCCAGGAGTAGTGCTCCATGCCGCCCAGTTCGGAGACGATCCGCGGCATGGCGGGGCCGACGATGGTTTGGGAGATGGCTGCGACGGCCATGCCGAGCACCAAGCCGATGAAGACCCGGCGTTCGGCCGGGCCCATGGAGTATGCGGGAGTGTCGGCAGTGGCAGTGGACACAGATTTCCTCACCAGAGAAGTCGGACGTGGAACCGAGCTCCACGACGAGTCGGCGGCGGCAGCATCTTAGACAAAAGTATGCAGTCACTGCAAGAATCTCGGACGTGACGGAATTGGGCGTGCGGGAACGCAAGAAACAACAGACCTGGTTGGCGCTGCATCGCGCGGCGCTGGACCTGGCCTGCGCACACGGCGTGAACGAGGTCACCACCGAGCAGATCGCCGCCGCGGCCGGGGTCTCGGCGCGCACCTTCTTCAACTACTTCCCGACCAAGGAGGCCGCCCTGGTCGGCCTGCGCCCCGACGCGATCTCCCCGATGGCCGCCGTGCTGCACGCGGTACCGGACGGCACGTCCCCGCTGGAGGCCCTGTACGTCGCCTGCAGCGAACTGCTCACCGACTTCATCGAGGACCCCGAGCTGTGGCGCCGCCGCCGGGAACTGCTCACCGCCAACGCCGGGCTGTTGCGGTTGGCCAGCGCCCGCAACCACAACACCGAACAACAACTCGCGGTGATCATCGCCGAACGGCTCGGCTGTGACGAGAACGAGGACCCGTACCCGAGCCTGGTGGTGGGTGCGGCGATGGCCGCCCTGCGCGCCACCATCCGGTTCCACGGCCCACACCCCGAGACCGACCCCTTCGACACCCTGCGCGAGGCCTTCGACCTGCTCGCGGCCGGGCTGCCGGCCCCGGACCGCTTCGGGGAATAATGGCAGCCGCGGGCTGGTTGACCCGATGGCCCACCGGGGCGATTCACCACCAGAAATAAGGACGTACATGAGCACCGAGTCAGACATCCGTGACGTGATCATCGTCGGCAGCGGGCCGGCCGGCTGGGCGGCCGCGATCTACACCGCCCGCGCCGCCCTGAAGCCGCTGGTGATCGAGGGCGCGATCGAGGCCGGCGGCGCGCTGATGAACACGACCGATGTGGAGAACTACCCGGGCTTCTCCGACGGCATCATGGGGCCGGACCTGATGATGCAGATGCGGGCCCAGGCCGAACGATTCGGCGCCGAGATCATCACCGACGACGCCACCGAGGTGTCGCTGACCGGGGAGATCAAGTCGGTGACCACCGCCGCCGGGGAGACCCACCGGGCCCGTGCGGTGATCCTGGCGACCGGGTCGGGCTACCGCCGGCTCGGCCTGCCCGACGAGGATCGGCTCTCGGGCAAGGGGGTGTCGTGGTGCGCCACCTGTGACGGTTTCTTCTTCCGCAGCAAGCAGATCGCGGTGGTCGGCGGCGGCGACTCGGCCGCCGAGGAGGCCACCTTCCTGAGCCGTTTCGGCGACAAGGTGACCCTGATCCACCGTCGCGACGAGCTGCGGGCGTCCAAGATCATGGCCGACCGGGTGGCCAACGACCCGAAGATCGAGATGGCCTGGAACTCCGAAGTGGTGGGCATCGGCGGCGAGAACACCGTCGAGTCGCTGACCCTGCGCGACACCGTCACCGGCGAGACCCGGCAGATCCCGATGGACGGGCTGTTCATCGCGATCGGCCACGATCCGCGTTCGGAACTGTTCGCCGATCAGGTCGAAACCCGGGACGGGTACGTGGTGGTCGAGGAGCCGTCCACCCGCACCAACCTGCCCGGGGTGTTCGCCTGCGGTGACCTGGTCGACAACCACTACCGGCAGGCGATCACCGCCGCCGGCACCGGCTGCAAGGCCGCCCTGGACGCCGAGGCCTACCTGGCATCGCTGGCCGACTGAGGCACCCCGCACCCGATCCGGCTGCGAACTGTCGGCCGGATCGGGCACAGTGGGGTGCGACCCCATCCGAACGACCCCGGGAGAGAACATGGCAGAAGTCATCGATGTCACCGACGCAACCTTCGCCGAGGTGGTGCTGCAGTCGTCCAAGCCCGTGCTGGTGGACTACTGGGCCGATTGGTGCGCACCCTGCAAGCAGATCGCGCCGATCATCGCCGAGTTGGCCGCCGAACACGGCGACAAGATGACCTTCGCGAAGATGGACGTCAACGCGAACCAGCAGATTCCCACCCAGTACCAGGTGTTGAACCTGCCCACCCTGCACGTCTTCCGTGGCGGCGAGGTGGTCGATCAGATCGCCGGCGCCCGCTCGAAGATGGCGTTGCAGAAGGCCATCGACCCCTACCTCTGACCTCGGGGGTCCGTCGGCCGCCGACGATCGGGGTCTCGAACCACGACCGTGAGACGATGCGGCGACGAACCGGACGAAAGGCACCCCACGATGACAGGCGGCTACTCCCCCCAGCAGGGCTTCGGCGGCCCCTCGGGCAGTTTCGGTGGCGCCCCCGGCCCGGGTGGCGGCTTTCCCCCCGCCGGTTCGGGTTACCCGCCATCGGGGCCGATGGGCCCCGGGCCCGGTAGACCCCCCGGACAGGGCCCGATGGGGCCGGGTGGGCCCGGTGGCTTCGGCGGGGGCGATCACGGTTTCCCCCCGCAGGGCGGCTTCGGTGGGCCCCCCGAACCCCCGAAGAAGTCGACATCGTGGGTGCTGCCGCTGGTGATCGGCCTGGTCGTGTTGGTGCTGATCGGTGGCGCGGCCCTGTACTGGTTCGTGCTGCGCGAGGACGACAGCAGCACCGCCGGCCCGGAGCCCACGGCTGCGACGGCCCCGACCTCGGCCACCGAGCAGCCCGATGACCCCGAACCCACCACCGAACCGGACGAGCCCACATCGAACAGCGAACGGCCCACCGGCGAGCACACCGAACCGCCCGCCGGTGGCGGTGGCGCGTTCGACTGGCCGGAGTCCTTCGGCGATTGGACGATGGCGCCGGGCAGTGAAGGGATGGAGTCGATCGCGGTTTATCAGCAGTCGGCGAACCCCACCCAGCAGGCGGTCTTCATGTACATGGAGGATTTCACCGCCGAGCAGCTCTACACCGGTCAGGACACCGTCGACGTGGACGGCACCACCTGCCTGACCGAGCCGATCGCCAACAGCTACCAGTGCGCGGTCACCCATGACGGGGGTGCGCTGATGGCCAGCGGCTCCGGTCTGGATCAGGAAGAGGTGGCGGCGGTGCTGCGGGAATTGTTGGCAGCTCTCTAGAGGGTCTAGGCTCCTCACACCATGGTTGACGACAGAGACGACTGGCGCGGCGAGGATGTGGATCCCGACGACGAGACCCCACGCGGCAAGGCCCCCCTGGTGATCGCGATCGCCTCGGTGTTGGCGGTGCTCGTGGTGGTCGGACTGGTCGGGTTCCTGGTGTCGCGGGCCGGCCCCTCGGGCAAGCCCACCTCCGAGATGACACCGACCCAGGCCCCGCTGAAGCTCGAACTGCCGGTCGCGGTCGGTGACCTGGCCCGGGATCCCAATATCGACTCGCACACCGAGATCGGTGAGGGTGACGACCGGATGGAGGCCCGTTCAGCCACCTATGTGCGCGATCGCACCGACAGCCTGCACGTGGTGATCGCCCGGCCGATGACCGATCCGCAGGAGATGCTCACCCTGCTCGAGGCCCACGCGATCCGGGAGGTCGGTGATGGCTACTGCGGTCGCGACACCTCCGATCTGGACGTCTGCGCGGTGATCCGCGAGGACGTCGGCGTGCTCGCCGCCGGCCTGGAGGGCCAGACCCCCGAAGCGATCGTCGCCGACGCCGCCGAAATCGGCGCCGCCCTCGAACGCGACGAATAGGCCGACCGGACGCCGGTTGAACCCGACCCGGACG
>JAAYAO010000228.1 GCA_012719335.1 Propionibacterium sp.
CTGCCGCTGCGCAGGGCTCGTGGGTGACGCATGGGGTGGGTGGTCTCCTGGTGACTGATGGGTAACGAAGCAGTAGCAAACCCGTCCACAGTCGACATGTCAATGCCACCGACTGAACGTTACCCAACCTTTCCCGGCCGATCGTCCGGCCGCGGGAGGGTCAACGGCGGTCGGCGAGCCGGGCCTCGATGTCGGCGGCGACCCGGTCCATCACCGTGCGGTGGGCCGTACCGGGGGCCATGATGTGCTCCTCGTGGCCGTCGCGCAGCTCCAGGGTGATGCGGGCGCCGGTGTCGGATTGGGTGGCCCGGATGACGTCGCTCCACGAGCCCCGGGCGGTCTGCTGCTGGTTGCCCTCGATCTGGTAGCCGTTCTCGTCGGTGCTGATCACGAGTTGTTTGCGGGCCGGGGCGAGCAGGGCGTAGCCGAGCACGATCAACCCGAACAGCACCGCCATCGCGCCGAGGGCGAAGACCACCCCCGGCCACGGCAGGGCGGCGGTGAGGACGATGATGAGAGCTCCCAGCACGGTTGCGATGGCCGCGATCACCAACGCACGTACTGGGACCGGTGGTTTCAGCACATGACGTTTCATGCGGCGAGGGTGGGATTCGAACCCACGGAACGGTCACCCGCTCGGCCGCTTTCAAGGCGGCTGCACTAGTCCACTATGCGACCTCGCCTCACGCCCGTGGGCGTGGGTTGTCCATCGTAACCGACTCAGGCCACGAGGATGATCTTGCCGATGTTGTCGCCCGAGTCGAGCAGCTCGTGGGCCCGGGCGGCCTCGCGCAATGGCACCCGGGCCTCCCGGGTCGGGGTGATGGAGCCGTCGGCCAGCCGGGGCCACACCGACTCCCGTACCCGATCGCAGATCGCGGCCTTCTGTTCCACCGGACGGCCGCGCAGTGACATCGCGGTCACCGAGGCCCGTTTGGTGAGCAGGGTGTTGAGGTTGAGTTCGCCCTTCACCCCGCCCTGCAGGCCGATGATCATCAGCCGGCCGTCGTCGGCCAGCGCCTTGACATTCGGCATCAGGTACTTGGCGCCCATGTTGTCCAGGATCACGTCGACGCCGCGGCCGTCGGTGGCCTCGGCCACCCCGGCCTGCCAGTCGTCGCGGTAGTTCAGGGCCACATCGGCGCCCAGGTCACGGCAGTAGTCGAGTTTCTCGTCCGAACCCGCGGTGGTCAGCACCCGGGCGCCGAGCGCCTTGGCGTACTGGATCGCGAAGGAGCCGATGCCCCCGGAGCCGCCGTGCACCAGAAAGGTGTCGCCCTCGCCCAGCCCGGCCTCGTCCAGATTCGACACCACGGTCGCGGCCACCTCGATCACCGCACCGGCGGTGACCAGGTCGATGCCCTCCGGGGGCGGCACGCACTGACCGGCCGGGGCGACGACGAACTCGGCGTAGCCACCGCCGGACAGCAGGGCGACCACCGGGTCGCCGACCGTCCAGCCGGTGACGCCCGCACCGAGGGCCTCGACATGGCCGGACACCTCCAGACCAATCACCTCGCTGATGCCGGGCGGCGGTGGGTAGTGGCCCTTGCGTTGCAGCACATCCGCGCGGTTCACGCCGGCCGCCACGGTGCGGATCAGCAGTTCACCGGGGGCGGGGGTGGGGGTGTCGACCTCGGCCCAGGTCAGTACCTCGGGGTCGCCGAAACTCGGAGTGGTGATCGCATACATACCCCCACTGTTTCATGGGGGTGCCGGGCTCAGTTCACCCAGTAGGGCGGGTTGTCGCGGGCCTCCTGGGCCCGTTCGGGGTCGTAGGCACACACATCGTCGACGTTCTCGCTGGTCGGTGCCTCGGACTCCTCCGCATCCGGAGCCCCGTCCGGGGCCTCACCCGGCTGGTCGCCGGGCTGCTGCGATTCGTCGGGTTGCTCGCCGGGCTGCTCGGTGCCGCCCGGCTCGTCGGTGCCGGGGGTCGGGGTCTGGGTGGGTTCGGGTTCGGGGGGCGGTTCCTTCGACTCGCCCAGCGCCTGCTGCACCCGTTCGCGCATCAGATCGAAGTCGGGGTTGGCGCTGACGAACCCGTCCACCCCGTTCTTGAACACGACCGAACGGACGTTGCCCCCCTGTACCCGGGTGGCCAGATCGACCAGCGGGGCGAGGAGCTCCTGGGGAACGTCGGTGAAGATGATGTCGCCCGAGGCACGGGCAATCGCCTCGTACCGGGTCAGGATGGTCTGCGGGTTGACCTGCCGGATCACCGCGTTGATCACGCACCGTTGCCGATCCATTCGGGCGAAGTCATCCGAGCCGTACCGGCCGCGGGCGTACCAGAGTGCCTCGGCGCCGTTGAGGTGCTGATTCTCGCCGGGGGAGAGCCACCGCTTCGGGGGGATGCCCCGGTCGGTGTTGCCACCCATCGCGATGTACTCGTTGATGTTGACCGTGACCCCGCCGAAGGCGTTGATCAACTCGGTGAAACCCTCCAGGTTCACCAGTGCGTAGTAGTCGATCTGCAGGCCCAGGGCCTCGCCCACCGACAGTTTCATCACGTCGGCGCCGAGGTTGTCGGTCTCACCCAGGATGTCGGGGTAGAGGGCCGGGATGTTCAGGTACATCGCGTTCAGGAAGTACTCGGCGTTGGCGCCGTCGCCGTCGGTGTAGCCGTACGGGTAGGCGTCGCGCAGCGGCCCCTCGGGGAAGGGCATCCGGGCGGTGTTGCGAGGCAGGCTGAACAGGGTGGTGTCACCGGTGGCGGCGTCCATGCTGGCCACGATGACGGTGTCGGTGCGCACACCCTCGCGTCCCTCACCTCCGTCACCACCGAGCAGCAGGATGTTCAACCGGGGCTTCTCGGCCCACGAATCGGGGGCCTCTTCGGGACGGGTGGCGCTCTTGGTGCGATCGGAACGGCCGAACACCTTCTCGACCAGGCCGGCCTGGTCGTAGCTGTAGCGGGCCGCGACCGCCATCGGGGCCGACACCGCGAAGACCAGCACCCCGACCAGGAAGGCACCACCCAGCCGGCGGCGCGGGCTGGGATGGGCGCCGCGCAGCAGCAGGTGACTGAGCACGATCATCGCCGCCCACAGCACC
>JAAYAO010000229.1 GCA_012719335.1 Propionibacterium sp.
CCACCACGCTGGTTGAGCCGGTTCACGCTTGCGTGAACCGTGTCGAAACCCCGCAACCTCGTCGTACTCAACCCGGCCCACACGTCCCTGCGCGAAGCTCCGGTGGTTTCGACACCTGGCCGCAAGCGGCCAGGGCTCAACCAGCGTGTGAGACCGACTGCAAGCGACCAGGGCTCAACCAGCAGGTGAGACCGACTGCAAGCGAGCAAGGCTCAACCAGCAGGTGAGACCGACTGCAAGCGGCCAGGGCTCAACCGGCAGGTGAGGCCGACTGTGCGAGTCGGGGCTCGACGTCAGCCGAGGGCGGCTTCGACGGTGGGGACGGGTTCGACCTCCACCAGGGCGTGCAGCAGGCCGTAGCGGTAGGCGTCGGTGAGCGCCTCCCAGGAGGCCTCGATCACGTCGGTGCCCACGCCCACGGTGGTCCACTGCCGTTCACCGTCGGAGGTGTCGATCAGCACCCGCACCACCGCGTCGGTGCCGTGGCCCTGATCCAGGATCCGCACCCGGTAGTCGGTCAACCGGTAGTCGGCCACCAGCGGGTACACCGGGGTCAGGGCTCGCCGCAGGGCGTGGTCGAGGGCGTTCACCGGGCCGTTGCCGTCGCCGACCTCGTACTGCTGCTGGTCGCCGGCGGTCAGCTTCACGGTGGCCTCGGCAATGCTGTTGCCGTGGGTGTCACCGGTGCTGCCGGTGCGCCACTGGATGATCGTGAACGGGTCGTCGGTGAGCATGCCCAGTTCGTCGCGCAGCAACAGTTCGAAGCTCGCGTCGGCGGCCTCGTAGGTGTACCCCTCGGCCTCGCGCTGCTTGACCCGGTCCATCACCCGACCGGCCACGGCCATGTCGGACAGGTCGAAGCCCATCGCCTCGCCCTTGATCTGGATGCTGGCCCGGCCGGCCATGTCCGAGACCAGGATGCGCATGTCGTTGCCGACCAGGGCCGGGTCGATGTGCTGGTACAGGTTCGGGTCGACCTTGATCGCGCTGGCGTGCAGACCGGCCTTGTGGGCGAAGGCCGACACCCCGACGTAGGGCTGGCGCGGCCCGGCCCCCACGTTGGTGACCTCGGCGATCGCATGGCTCAACCGGGTGAACTCGGCCATAGACTCGGGGCTGATCACATCCCAGCCGAACTTCAGTTGCAGGTTCGCCGCGACGGTCAGCAGGTCGGCGTTGCCGGTGCGCTCCCCGTAGCCGTTGACGGTGCCCTGGACGTGCATCGCGCCGGCCTCGACCGCGGCGATCGAGTTGGCGACCGCGCAGCCTGAGTCGTTGTGGCAGTGGATGCCGAGGTTGGCGCCGACCTCACCGGCCGCGCTCACCACCTCACCCATCCAGCTCGGCAACATGCCGCCGTTGGTGTCGCACAGCACGACCACCGAGGCGCCCGCCTCGGCCGCGGTGCGGACGACCTCGAGCGAGTAGCCGGGGTTGGCCCGGTAACCGTCGAAGAAATGCTCGCAGTCGAGGATCACCTCGCGCCCCTCGGCCACCAGGAACTGGACGGTGTCGCGCACCATCGCCAGGTTCTCGCTCAGCGTGGTGCGCAGCGCGTGCTCCACGTGTGCGTCGTGGCTCTTGGCGACCAGGGTGATGGTGGCGGTGTTGGCGTCCAGCAGGGCTCGCACCTGCGGGTCGTCCTCGACCTTCTTGCCGGCCTTGCGGGTGGCGCCGAAGGCGACCAGTTGGGCGTTGCGCAGGTTCAGTTCCTTCGCGGCCCGGGCGAAGAAGGTGGTGTCGTTGGGGTTGGCGCCGGGCCAGCCGCCCTCGATGTGGGTCATCCCCAGCGCGTCCAGGTACCCGGCAATGCGCAACTTGTCGGCGACCGTCAGGCGCAGGCCTTCCTGCTGCGAGCCGTCCCGCAGGGTGGTGTCGTACAAGTGCATCTGTTCGGGTGCCACGGGCAACATCATCAGAACTCTTCCGGTTGGCGGATCGGCAACGAAAAAACCTCCCGTCGAGGACGAGAGGTCAGCGCGCCGACATGGATCGGCGCGCTAGCGAATAATCTCCACAGCGTGCATGGAACCCATCGTGCCTCGGAGGATTGGGGTTTGGCTACCCCGTCTCACTGATCAAGCACAATAACCGACGAAACCGTAACCAGCCGGTTCGCAACGGAAGATGAAATGCGCCCTTCAGTTCGCCCGGCGCATCCAGCCGTGGACGTCCTCGGCCCGGCCGAACTGGATGTCCAGGATCTGCTGGCGCAACTCGGCGGTGGTGCGGCCGGTGCTGCCGTCACCGATCGTCCAGCTGCCGGTCTCGTCGGCCAGTGATCGGATCGGGGTGATCACCGCCGCGGTTCCGCAGGCGAAGCCCTCGACGATGTGCCCCGAGGCGATCCCGTCCAGCACCTCGGCCACCGGCAGGGGGCGCTCCACCGTGGTCAGCCCGCGATCGGCGGCCAGTTGCAGCACCGAGGAGCGGGTGACGCCCTCGAGGATCGTGCCGGTCAGTTCGGGGGTGAGCAGCTCGCCGTCGGCGGTCACGAAGAAGGCGTTCATGCCGCCGAGTTCTTCGATGTAGGTGTGCTGGGAGGCGTCCAGGAAGAGCACCTGCGAGCAGCCGTGCTGGCTCGCCTCGGTCTGGGCCAACAGGCTGGCGGCGTAGTTGCCGCCGCACTTGGCGTCCCCGGTACCGCCGGGGCCGGAGCGAGCCCAGGAGCGGCTGATCCAGATCGACACCGGCTCGATGCCGGATTCGAAGTACGACTTCGCCGGGCTGGCCAGGCACATGTAGCTCACCCGCTGGGCGGCGCGCACCCCGAGGAAGATCTCGTCGGCGAACATGAACGGCCGCAGGTAGAGCGATTCCTCTCCCCCGTCCGGCGAGGGTTCGGGCACCCAGGCCCGGTCGGCCTCGATGAGTTGTTCCAGGCTGGTCAGGAAGTCGGCCACCGGCAATGCCGGCAGCGACAACCGGTGCGCCGACCGGGCGAACCGTTCGGCGTTCACCTCCGGTCGGAACAGCCAGATCGACCCGTCGGCATGCCGGTAGGCCTTCAGCCCCTCGAAGATCTCCTGACCGTAATGCAGCACCGCGGTGGCCGGGTGCATCCGCAACGGTTCCAACGCGACGACGGCCCCGTCGTGCCAGCCATCGGCGACCGTCCAGGTCGCCCGGGCCATGTGATCGGTGAAGTAATGGCCGAACCCGGGGTCGGCCAGAATCTTCGCCCGATCCGCAGCGCTCACCGGCGAACCGGTGGGGATCACGTCGAAGTGCAAACTCATGGGCGCAGGTTACCGCCTCGCGCATCGTCCGGCTCGGGTGAACACCCTGCGAACAAGATGGCAACTCCCCCGATCATGAGACCGATCCCACCGCGGGTGTGCGATGGCTACAGTCTGCCGGGTGAGCACTGATACCTCTGCCAACGACCGTAAGACCCTCGCCATCATCGGTGGCGACGGCATCGGGCCCGAGGTGGTCGCCGAGGGCCTGAAGGTTCTCGACGCGGTCGCCCCGAATGCCTTCGACCTGGTGCACTACGACCTGGGTGCCGAGCGCTGGTTGCGCACCGGTGAACTGTTGCCCGAGTCGGTCACCGATGAACTCGCCAAAGCCGACGCCATCGTGCTGGGCGCGGTGGGCGCCGCCCCCGGTGACACCCGGGTGCCGTCCGGCATCCTGGAGCGCGGCCTGCTGTTGAAGCTGCGGTTCCTGTTCGATCACCACGTGAACCTGCGTCCGGGCAAGTTGTACGCCGGGGTGCCCACCCCGCTGGCCCCGCACGTGACCGAGGGCAAGAACATCGACTTCGTGGTCGTGCGGGAGGGCACCGAGGGCCTGTACGCCGGCAACGGTGGCGTGCTGCGCGCCGGCACCGAGCACGAGGTGGCCACCGAGGTCAGTGTGAACACCGCCTTCGGTGTCGAGCGGGTCGTGCGGGACGCCTTCGAGCGGGCCACCCGTCGCCGCAACCACCTCACCTTGGTGCACAAGCACAACGTGCTGGTGAACGCCGGTGGCCTGTGGCGTCGGATCTTCGAGACCGTCGCGAAGGAGTACCCGCAGGTCGAGACCGACTACCTGCACATCGACGCGGCGACGATCTTCTTCGCCACCAACCCGGATCGCTTCGACGTGATCGTCACCGACAACCTGTTCGGAGACATCATCACCGACCTGGCCGCGGCCGTCACCGGTGGTATCGGCCTGGCCGCCTCGGGCAACATCAACCCCTCGGGTGCGTTCCCGTCGATGTTCGAGCCGGTGCACGGTTCGGCCCCCGACATCGCCGGCCAGCAGAAGGCCGACCCGACCGCCGCGATCCTGTCGATGGGTCTGCTGCTGGATCACCTGGGTCGCTCCGCCGACGCCGAGCGGATCAACACCGTGGTCGAGCAGGACATCGCCAACCGCGCCGGCGGGCCCGCCCGCAGCACCGGCGAGATCGGCGACGCGATCGCCAACGCCTTGGCCTGACTCGAACCCGAAGAGCTGTTTGCTCACCAGAAGTGCAGTTGCTCACCACAAGCGCAGGTCTTGTGGTGAGCAACTGCGCTTTTGGTGAGCGTTTACAGCGGAGGGCGGGATTCGACGGTCGACGGAGCCCTGCGGTGGACGAGAGACTGTGGTGGACGAGAAGCTGTGGTGGCCAAGACAACCGCGAGCACGACGAAACGCCCGCCCTTCATCGGGGCGGGCGTTGCTGTTGCGCAGTGATCAGGCGGCGTGGGTGACGGTTGCGGCTTCGCGGGCCCGGCGCAGGGATGGCGGGGTTAGGTCACGCGGCTTGCGGGGGCGACGCTTCGGTGCGACGCGCTCACGCTCGGCGATGCGTTCGATCCACATCTCCGGGTACATGTCGTACATGGTGCCTCCGCTGCGATTACTAGGATGTCCTAAGGAAATAGTAGGGCGCCCGAGTATTTTCCCGCAACACGGTGTCCAGCATCCGAACCCCGGCCGCATCGGCCGACCCGTGGACAGCGATTCCACGACTCGGATGCCCTGCCAGACTTGCCGCCATGGCCACCCCTCTGGAC
>JAAYAO010000230.1 GCA_012719335.1 Propionibacterium sp.
CATGATGCGCTGGCGCATACCCCCGGAGAACTGGTGCGGGTAGTCGTTCACCCGCTGCCGGGCGGCGGGGATGTTCACCCGTTCCATCAATCGGATGGCGGCTTCCTTGGAGTCGCTGCGGTTCGCCCCGCGGTGGATCCGGAACATCTCGGCGATCTGCCAGCCGACCGGGAACACCGGGTTCAGCGCGGACAGGGCGTCCTGGAAGATCATCGCGATCTCGGCACCGCGGATCTCCTTGCGTTCCTTCTCCGGCATGTCCAGCAGCTCGGTGCCGCAGTACTTCACCGATCCACCGGTGACGAATCCGGGCGGGGTGTCCAGGATGCCCATGATCGCCTGGGCGGTGACCGACTTGCCCGAACCGGATTCGCCCAGGATGGCGAGGGTTTCGCCCTGGGCGAGGTTGAAGCTCATCCCGTTGATCGCCTTGGCGATACCGTCGCGGGTGCGGAACTCGACCTGCAGGTCGTCCACGTCCAGCAGGATGCCGTCGGGGTCGGGCTGCCACTTGTACGGGGTGGTGCGTTTGGCGGTGCCGGGCAGTTGCTCGTTGAGTTTCTCGACTGTCATCACGCCTCCCTCATCGCGACTTCGGATCGAAGGCGTCCTGGATCGCGTCGCCCAACATGATGAAGGCCAACACGGTCAGCGACAGGAACACGCTGGGGAACAACAACATGTGCGGGGCGGCCCGCAGGAAACCGATGCCGGAGGCCTCCGAGATCGCGATACCCCACGACACCGTCGGCGGCTGCAGACCGATACCGAGGAAGGACAGCGTCGCCTCGGTCGCGATGTAGGCACCCAGGTCGATGGTGGCCACCACGACCACCGGCGCGAAAGCGTTCGGCAGGATGTGCGAGCGGACGATCCGGCCCGGGCTGGCACCCAGCGCGCGGGCGGCCTGGACGTAGTCGTTGGGCTTCACCTGCAGCACGGTGGATCGCATGATGCGGGCGATCCGCGGCCAGCCGAGGATGCCGATCGCGAGCACGACCTTGCCGACCACCAGCAGGTAGGGGGTGCGGTAGTCGGACGGGAAGGTGTACAGCACCAGGATGCCGCCCAGCAGCAGCGGGATGGCGAAGAAGATCTCGCCGACCCGGGACAGCACCGCGTCCACCCATTTGCCGTAGAAGCCGGAAATGATGCCGATCAGCGACCCGAACAGCAGCACCGCCAGGGTGGTCAGCAGGCCGACCAGGATCGAGGAGCGGGCGCCGTGGATCGTGCGGGTGTAGACATCGCGACCCTGGTTGTCGTAGCCGAACCAGGCCTCGGACGAAGGTGGTTGCCGGGCCTTGGCCAGCTCCGAGTAGCTCAGCTCGGGGTGCGGGGAGAAGAAGGTGAACAACGACGGGAAGGCCGCCATCACGATCATGATGAAAATCAGCGCCGCCGACACCCAGAAGGTGGGCCGTTTGCGCAGGGTGGCCCAGGCGTCCGAGCCGAGCGAACGCGGCTTGTCGGTGTGTTCCGGGGTGGGCGGTTCGGCGGAGATCTGGGCGTCGGCCAATGGTTCAGTCATGCGAAATCCTCGGGTCGAGCGCGCCGTAGAGCAGGTCGACGAGCAGGTTCATCACCAGGAAGACCAACACCAGCAGGGTGACGGTGCCGACCACCGCGGTGCCGTCCTTGGTGTTGATCGCGTGGAAGATGTACCCGCCGATGCCCTGGACGTTGAAGATGCGTTCGGTGACGATGGCGCCGCCCATCAGCGCTCCGAGGTCGGCACCGATGAAGGTGATCACCGGGATCATCGAGTTGCGCAGGGCGTGCACCCCGACCACCCGTTGCCGGCTGAGGCCCTTGGCCTTGCCGGTGCGGACGTAGTCGGCACGCAGGTTCTCGACCAGCGAGTTGCGGGTCAGCCGGGCCACATAGGCGGTGGACAGGGCGCCCAGCACCAACCCGGGTAACAACAACTGTTGCCAGGTGCCGGCGGTGGCGGTCACCGGGAACCAATTCAGCCGCAGGCCGAAGATCATCTGGGCGACCGAGCCGAGCACGAAGGACGGGATCGAGATGATCACCAGGGTCGAGACGAACACCAGGCTGTCGATGAATTTCCCGCGTCTGATGCCGGCGATCACGCCGGCGGCGATACCGATCACGGCTTCGACCGCAATCGCGATCAGGGCGAGCTTGACGGTGGTGGGCCAACGGTTGCCGAGTTCCTCGGCCACGTCGTTGCCGTTGAACGAGGTGCCGAGGTCGCCCTGCACCACCTTGCCCATGTACTTGGCGTACTGCACCGGGAGCGGGTCGTCCAGGTTGTACTCCGCGCGCATCTTCGCGACATAGGCGTCGGGGCACGGTCGTTCACCGCAGCGACCCACGGTCGGATCACCCAGGTTGAAGACCATCCAATAAATCAGGAAGGTCGCCCCGAGAATCACCGGGATCATCTGCAGGATGCGCCGCAGGATGAACGTTCCCACTGTCGGCTCCCTCTACGAGTGTGACTGGTCGAGTCTGGCACAAACAGGGCCGGTCCGTCCGGTTATCCCGAACGGACCGGCCCGATTGGTGCTTGTGTGTTACTTGACCGAGATGGCGGAGAAGTCGAGCACACCGAACACGTTGATGTTCACGTTCTCGACGTTGTCCGACCAGCCGACCACGGTGGAGGGGTACCACAGCGGCGTGGTGGGCAGATCCTCACCCAGCATCGCCTCGGCCTCCTGGTACAGCGCGTTCGCGTCGTCGCCCTCGGCCGAAGCGGCCTCGGTCAACTTCTGGTCGAAGTCGGGGTTGTTGTACTGCGACCAGTTCGAGTCGGCGCCGGTGCCGTAGATCGGAGCGAGGAAGTTCTCGATCGACGGGTAGTCGGCCTGCCAGCCGGTGCGGAACATGCCCTGGATTTCGCCGGCATCGATCTGCTTGTTGAAGGTGGCGAAGTCCGGGGTGGTCTGCATCAGGCACTCGAGCTCCAGGGTGTTCTGGATCGAGTTGCACACCGCGGTGGCCCATTCGGTGTGCGCGCCGTCGGCGTTCACGGTCAGGGTCAGGGTGCCGTCGTAGCCGCCGGACTCCTCGTACAGAGCCTTGGCGCCCTCGGGGTCGAAGTCGCAGTACTCGCCACAGGCCTCATCGGTGGCGCCGTCGACCACGTCGGGGGCCCAGCCGTGCGCCGGGGTGACGGTGCCGTTGAAGATCGTCTCGGCGATCTGCTCACGGTCGATGGCCTTCGACAGGGCCTGACGCAACTGCAGGTTCTCCTTCAGCTGCGGGTCGTTCGGCGAGAACACGATGCCGGCGAAACGGCCGGTCGGCTTGACCAGTGCCCGATCGCTCAGGTCGGCCTTGTAGGCCTCACCGATCAGGTATTCCTGCGGAATCTCGTTGGTGTAGTCGAGGTTGCCGGCCACGGTGTCGGTGTAGGCGGTCTTCGGGTCGGTGTACACCCGGAAGGTCAGCTTGTCGACGTGGGCGGGGCTGGGGCCGTCGTAGTCGGCGAACTTCTCGTAGACGAACTCCGAGGTCGACTTCGAGACGAACTTGAACGGACCGGCGCCGATCGGGTTCTCCTCGAAGGCCTCCGGGTCGTCGAAGAAGGCGTCCGGCAGCGGGGCGAAGGCCGAGTAGCCCAGACGCACCGGCAGGTTCGAAACCTTCTCGGTGGTCCGGATGGTGAAGGTGTAGTCGTCGACGACCTCCAGGCCGCTCATCTCCTCACCCTCGGCACCCTCGGCGCTGATCTCCGCGGCACCCTCGATGGCGCCGAAGAAGTAGGAGCCGGCCTGACCGTTCTTCGCGGCGGTGGTGTAGTTCCACGCATCGACGAAGTTGTGGGCCTTGACCTCGGTGCCGTCGTGGAAGAGACGACCCTGCTGCAGCGTGACGGTGAAGTTCTGGTTGTCCTCGGTCTCGATCGACTCGGCCAGGTCCATGATCGGCTCGGCGGTCTCGGTGTCGTACTCGACGAGCTTGGCGGTCATCGCGTCGACCTGGTCACCACCACAGGTTTCGCTGGTGTTACCGGGAACAAGAGGGTTCTCCGGGGTGCAGCCGCGGATGACGATCTCGCCACCCTGCTTGCCGGGCTCATCCGTGCCACCGCCGGCGGTGTCACCGCCGCCGTCGCCGCCACCACAGGCAGCGGCAATAACGGCGATGGCCGACATTCCGGCCACCGCCATCAAGCGAGTGCGTCCTCGCATGCTTTCCTCCCTCGAAAGGTCCGGTCACCGGATCTCGGTCACCGGGGCACCGGGCCCACGCCCGGTAATTCTGTTCCCATTCCTAGATCCACGACGCGCTGTAGGCAACCCGGAAGTAACCAAAGGCGACAACCTGCAACCTGATCGTGACCGTTTGTTCATGTTGACCTGCGGGGGTACCGCCCGGGCACCGGTGCTGAGTAGTGTCGGGCCATGCGATTCGGTGTATTCATTCCGCAGGGCTGGCGATTCGATCTCGTCGGCATCGACGAGGCGCAGCACTGGCCGGTGATGCGCGATCTGGCCCGGGCGGTCGATGCCGACCCGACCTGGGAGTCACTGTGGGTGTTCGACCATTTCCACACCACCCCGGTGCCCAGTGACACCGAGGCCACCCACGAGGCGTGGACGTTGATGGCCGGTTTCGCCGCGGCCACCGACCGGGTGCGGTTGGGCCAGATGTGCACTTGCTTGGGTTACCGACCGCCGGCCTACCTGGCGAAGGTGGCCGCGACCTGCGACCACATCAGCGGTGGCCGG
>JAAYAO010000231.1 GCA_012719335.1 Propionibacterium sp.
CAACCTGTTGAAGCTGGCCAAGGACAACCCCTCGCTCACCGACGTCGTCCGCGACAAGGTCGTTCGCTCGTGGATGGACGCCGAGGCGTACCACATGTTCACCCTGAACCAGGTCACCGACCTGATCGAGGGCCGCGAACCGGGTGCCCGCTCCTCGCTGAACAAGGTGTTCTGGTCCGACCTGGACGTCCGTCTGCACGAGGCGGCCCTCGAGCTGCTCGGCCCGGACGCCTACACCGACAACCCGTGGAGCCGGGGTTTCCAGTTCTCGTTGTCGGGGCCGATCTACGCCGGCACCAACGAGATCCAGCGCAACATCATCGCCGAGCGGGTGCTCGGTCTGCCCCGGGCCTGAGAGGACGATCATGCGTTTTGCTGTTGCAGCCGAGAACGACGAATTCCGGGCACTGTTGGCCGATGCGCTGCCCGAACTGTGCACCCCGGAGGTGATCCGGGCGATCGGGGACGACCCGTCCGGTGACGCGGCCACGTCCCTGCGGCGCTCGCTGGCCGAACTGGGGGTCACCGGCCTGCTGGTCGACGAGGACGACGACGGCCTCGGCATGGACGAGGACGCCCTGGTGGTCGTGCTGCGGGAGATGGGCCGCGCCGGCGTTCCCCTGCCGGTGGTGGAAACCCTGGCCTGGGCGCCGGGGCTGGCCGGTGCGGCCGGCTTCGCCGCCGAACTGGCCGCCGGGGACATCCTGGTCGGCTCCGACCTGCAGGATGCGGGCACCAACACCGCGCTGACCGCCGATCGGGTGGGCGTGGGCGGTTTCGCCGGCCACGGCCCGGTGCGGTTCATCACCGCCGACGGCTCCGGTGAGCGGATCGCCACGGTGAACCCGGCCGCCCAGTGGGGCGTGACCCCGTCCGGCGAGGAGGTCACCGTCGACGACGCCGCCGCGGTCGAACGCGCCTGGCTGCGCGGCGTGATCGGGGCCGCCGCGGTGCTGTGCGGCCTGTCCGACCGGATGCTGACGATGACGGTCGAGTACGTCAAGGAGCGTCAGCAGTTCGGTAAGCCGATCGGTTCCTTCCAGGCGATCAAGCACCACCTGTCCAATGCGCTGATCGCCCAGGACTTCGCCTGGCCGACCGTGCTGGCCGGCGCGCACCAGCTCGCCACCGGCGACGAGAACGCCGCCCGCACCATTTCGATGGCCAAGGCACTGGCCTCCGAGGCGGCGCAGTTCATCGCGAAGACCACCGTCCAGTGCCACGGCGCGATCGCTTACACCACCGAGTACGACCTGCAGCTCTACGTGAAGCAGGCCTGGGAGTTGTCCTCCCGGTGGGGTTCGGCCGCCTGGCACCGCGACCGGGTCGGGGACGCCATCGGCCTGCCCGGTGGGGAGCGACGCCCCATCGCCTGACCGTCGGCACCCTGCCCACAGTCACCGGGTTTCGACTCGTGGCCGCGAGCGGCCACGGCTCAACCAACCGCCCCATACGGCGGTGGAGCCGGACGCACGCCCACCACCACACGTTGGTTGAGCCGGACGCGCAGCGTCCGAGTCGAAACCCCCGGCACACTCCACGGAGACCCGACCCCGCACCCCCACACGCCGGTTGAGCCGGACGCGCACCGACCACTTCACGCTGGTTGAGCCGGACGCGCAGCGTCCGAGTCGAAACCCCGGCAGGCTCCACGGAGACCCGGCCCCGGGGGCGTCCGGGCTCAGGCGGAGTAGCCGCCGTCGACGTCGATCTTCTGGCCGGTGATGTAGTCGGCCTCCGGGCCGGCCAGGAAGAACACCGCCGCGGCGATGTCGTCCCCGTCACCGAAGCTGCGCAACGGGATGTTCTGTTCGGCGGTGCTCAGGGCGTAGTCGTCCAGGTCACCCTCGGCGCGCAGTCGGACGGCCATCCCGGCGGTGGTCATCCCCGGGCCGACGGCGTTCACCCGCACCCCGAAGCGTCCCTCCTCGACGGCCAGGCCCTTGACCATCATCTCCACGGCGGCCTTCGGAATCACCGACAGTCCGTCCCGGGCCGGGTAACGCAGCGTGCCGGCCGAGGTGACCGCGACCACCGATCCCCGGCTCTCGCGCAGGGCGGGCAGGGCGGGGTGCACGATGTTGAAGAAGCCGAGGGCGTCGGAGTTCATCTGGTCGCGCAGGGTCTCGGGGGACAGTTTCGACAGGTGCACCTGGGGGATGTGCGGGCCGGCGGCGTGCACCAGCACGTCCAACCGGCCGTGCTCGGCGACGATCTTCTCGATCAGGTCCGCACATCCGGGAATATCGGTGATGTCGAGCTGTTCGGCCGACACCTGATCGCCCAACTCCTCCACCAGGGCCCGGGCCGCCTCGGCATTGCGCCCGTAGGTGAACACCACGGTGTCCCCGTCCGCCACGAACCGGCGCAGGGTGGCCTCCCCCAGCCCCCCGGTTCCACCGGTCACCAACACCACTCGAGCTGTTGTCGTCACCCTTCGGCCTCCTTGTCGGGGTTTGCTCCGATCGAAACGCGCCTCCCTCCGGGTGACCCGCCGCGACGGGCGGTCGGCGTCGAAGAGGACGGATTTCGGCAGGTCCACTGTCCGACAGGTTCGGACACCGCGGGGCCTCCAGTCCCGATCACTCGTATGCTGCCGATGTTTGCAGCAACTGCAATCCACCGGGCGAAGGGACGACATGGCGAGCAGGGGCGGGCCGTTTCGTGCCCTGCGACACGTTCGATACCTGCTGTTGTTCCTGACCTCCACCTCGTACCAGGTCTCGTACTGGGTGATGTACACCGCCCTGCAGTTGGTGGTGGCCCATCTGACCGACCACGACCCGGTCGCGCTGGGCATCCTGCAGTTCTCCCTGCTGGTGGCCTACCTGCTGATGTCCATCCCCTTCGGGGTGCTCGCCGACCGGGTCGATCGGCGCCGTCTGCTGCGGATCGCCCAAACCATCGGGTTCACCGCCTTTCTCAGCACCGGGCTGTTGGCGAGCACCGGGTTGCTCAGCCTCTGGCCCGCGGTCGCGGTCGGCTTCGTCACCGGGGTCACCTCCACCCTCACCTCGGCGGCGACGAACTCGATGATGCCCCGCCTGGTGCCGCGGGAGGACCTGACCAGCGCCGCCCCGTTGCAGACCGCCACCGGCAACCTGGGCCGGATGCTCGGCCCGATGTTGGCCGGCCCCCTGGTGTGGCTGGTCGGCACCACCGGCATGTTGTGGGCGGCGTTGGCCATTCTGGTGGCCTCGATTCTGTTCGCGACCAGGCTGCCGGCCAGCCCGCCGGCGGGCACCGTGGTGCGCGAATCGTTGCGCCGTTCGATGGCCGCCGGTATCGACCATGCGCAGCACCGTCCGCCGGCGCTCGGCTTGTTGCTGGCCGTCGCGGTCACCTCCGGGGTGGGCGGCGGTTTCCAGGCCCAGCAGCCGGTGGTGGCCGCACATGTGGCCCCGCACAATGCCGACGACGTGTTCCTGGTGATGGCCGCGGTGGCCGGGGCCGCGGCCCTGCTGGCGGTGGCGTTGAGTGCGGTGCAGCGTCGCACCCCGAGCCTGACCGGCACCGCCCTGTTGATGATCGGGCAGGGCGTCTCCCTGGTACTGATGGGCCTGGCCCCCAACGCCTGGACCGCCATCGTGGCCGTCGCGCTCTCCCAGGCCCTGTTGATCGCGGTGATGACCCGCGCCGGGTCGGCCCTGCAGCACATCGTGGACGACATCTACCGCGGCCGGGTGATGAGCCTCTACTTCATGGGGTGGGGCGGTTTGCTGCCCTTCGGCGGGCTCGGTCTGGGCTTGTTGATCTCCCGCACCAGTGTGCCGGTGGCCCTGGCCGTCTTCGGTGCAGTGGTCATCGTGGTGGCGAGCCTGTTGTTCATCAACGGACGCCGCCACGAGGCCTGAATTCCGCCTCGTCACAGCCCCACCACGCCCGACGATGTGGCCCCTGACGTGGCTTGACGTACGGTGCTACGCGCTGCCCATCGACCCGACCGACCCCGCCGAGGTGCCACCGTTGACGTGCAGGCCCTCCGCGCCGGCACCCCTACGCCGGTTGCGCCGCCGCGCTCGCGCAGCGAGCCGAAACCCCAGGGCTCCTACTCACCAACCCGTGGCCGGCCGACCCGGCCGGCGTTGTGGTCGTGGTGACTGAAGCCTCAAACATGGGCGTAGCCGAAGCCATAATGGCCGCGGCCGCGCTCATGCCTGCGCTTTCAGTCACGGGCCGGGCGTCAGCGGCCGAAGTGCGACCCGCCGTTGATGTGGATCACCTGGCCGTTGACCTGACCGCCGTCCTCGGCGCACAACCAGACCACCGCGGCACCGGTGTCGGCAGGACGCCCCGGGCGGCCGGTGGGGATCGCGGCGATCGCCTTGGCGATCATCGGCTCGTCGGCCCGCCCCACCCCTTCCTGCAACCCGAGGGCCAGGCTGTTCACGGTGATGCCGTACTGGCCGTTCTCCACTGCGAGGTGCCGCACCAGCCCCTCGCTGCCGGACTTGGCCGCGGCGTAGGCGGCCACCCCGATCTTGTCTCCCTTGGTCGCCGACCCGGAGGAGATCTGGATGATCCGCCCCCAACCGGCCTCGATCATCCTCGGCAACACCACCTGCACCAGGCGCATGAAGGCGATCAGGTTCAGGTTCAGTTGCAGTTGCCAGTCCTCTTCGGGCATGTTGACGAACTGGTTGGGCCGCCCACCGCCCGGCGGGACACCGGCGTTGTTCACCAGGATGTCGATCGTGCCGAGCTTCTCCTCAGCGTCGGCCACCTGTTCGGCGACCTGCTCCGCATCGGTGACATCGAACGCCGCCGCCACGGCGGTACCGCCGGCGGCAGTGATCTCCTCGACAACTTCCTCGGCCCGTTCGGCGAACAGGTCATTGACGATCACCGCCGCCCCGGCGCGCGCCAAGTACTTCGCGATCCCGGCGCCCGCACCCTTCCCGGCTCCGGTGACCAGGGCCACGTGGCCGGCCACGGAGAACAACGACTCACTCATCCACAACTCCTCTGCGACGATCGATGGCGGTCAGCCAATCAGGCCGCCATCCTCGGACGTGGCCGCAGTTCCACCGAGTCGAAGCTTTTCAGCTCGGGAAACACGAAAGGGGACGAGCCTGAGCCCGTCCCCTTTCGGTGGTTTCTGCAAATCAGAAGCCGATGCCACCCATCTCGTCACCGGCGTGGCCACCCGGCATGGCCGGAGCCTTCTCCGGCTTGTCGGCGATCACGGCTTCGGTGGTGAGGAACAGGGCCGCGATCGAGGCCGCGTTCTGCAGCGCCGAGCGGGTCACCTTGGCCGGGTCGATGATGCCGGCAGCCAGCATGTCGACGTACTCGTCGGTGGCGGCGTTCAGGCCCTCACCGGCGGGCAGGTTGGCGACCTTCTCGGCCACCACGCCGCCCTCGAGGCCGGCGTTGATGGCGATCTGCTTCAGCGGAGCCTGGGCGGCGGTGAGCACGATCTGCGCACCGACGGCCTCGTCCCCGCTCAGCTCGTCGAGGTTGACGGCCTTGGCGGCCTGCAGCAGCGCGACGCCACCACCGGGCACGATGCCCTCTTCGACGGCGGCCTTGGCGTTGCGCACCGCGTCCTCGATGCGGTGCTTGCGCTCCTTGAGCTCCACCTCCGTGGCGGCACCCGCACGGATGACGGCCACACCACCGGCGAGTTTAGCCAGGCGCTCCTGGAGCTTCTCACGGTCGTAGTCGGAGTCGGAGTTCTCGATCTCGGCGCGGATCTG
>JAAYAO010000232.1 GCA_012719335.1 Propionibacterium sp.
AGGTGCTGTTTCCAGTTGAACGACGGCGAGCAGTTGTAGGCGAGCAGTTGGTCGGGGTGTTCCCGTTTGACCGCCTCGGCGAACCGACGGGCCAGATCGAGGTCCGGGGTGCCGGTCTCCATCCAGATCAGGTCGGCGTAGTGGGCGTAGGCATTGGCCCGGGCGATGCACGGTTCGATGCCGTTGCGCACCTGGTGGAAGCCCTCGGAGGTGCGCTCCCCGGTGAGGAACTCGCGGTCGCGTTCGTCCACATCGGAGGTGATCAGGGTGGCCGCCTCGGCGTCGGTGCGGGCGATGATGATGCTCGGCACCCCCGCCACATCGGCGGCCAGCCGGGCCGCGCTCAGGGTGCGTTCGTGCTGCTTGGTGGGGATCAGCACCTTGCCGCCCAGGTGGCCGCACTTCTTCTCGCTGGCGAGCTGGTCCTCCCAGTGCACCCCGGCGGCGCCGGCGGCGATCATCGCCTTCATCAGCTCGTAGGCGTTCAATGGCCCACCGAAACCGGCTTCGGCGTCGGCGACGATCGGCACCAACCAGTTGTCGACCGTCGAGATGCCCTCGAGGTGTTCGATCTGGTCGGCGCGCAGCAGCGCATTGTTGATGCGACGCACCACGGCCGGCACCGAGTTGGCCGGGTAGAGGCTCTGGTCGGGGTAGGTGTGGCCGGAGAGGTTCGCGTCCCCGGCGACCTGCCAGCCCGACAGGTAGATGGCGCGCAGCCCGGCCTTGACCTGCTGGACGGCCATGTTGCCGGTCAGCGCGCCGAGGGCGTTGACGTAGTGGCCGTTGCCGCGGGTGATCTCGTCCCAGAGGATCTCGGCGCCGCGCCGGGCGAGAGTGTGATCCTCCTGTACCGAACCGCGCAGCCGCATCACGTCGTCGCCGCGGTAATCGCGCCGGACGTTGCGCCAGCGGGGGTTGGTCATCCAGTCGTATTCGAGGGAATCGGCGGTGATGTCCTGCACGGTCGGTCTCCTTTGAATGAGAGCGGTTTCTGTTCGTGTGGACCATCATTGGGTGGATGTTGCCGGGTCGTGCCGAGAAAGTTGTGTGAAGATTCGCCGATTTTCACTAGGGTGAACTTGTGAACAGTTCGCCGTGGATCCTGCCGCAGACCGCCCCCGAAGCGGAGCCGTTCCTCGACTCTTTCGGGCTGGGTCGGCGGTTGCACGCGCTGCGGAAGGCCCGTGGGTTGACCCTGGCGCAGGTCGCCGAGCACACCGAGGTGGCGCCGAGTCAGTTGTCGATGATCGAGAACGGCAAACGTGAGGCGAAGGTGTCGGTGCTGCAACGGTTGGCCGGGCTCTACGGCACCAGCCTGGACGAGATCGTCTCCGGCACCCCCGACCACCGCACCGAACTGGAGGTGGAACTCGACGCCGCGATGCGTTCCCCGCTGGCCCGGGCCGCCGGCCTGCCGTCGATCCGGATCAGCCCGCGCACCCCCACCGAGGTGCTGGAGGCGATGGTCGCCCTGCACCGGGAACTGGCCCGGCAGGCCGAGTTGCGCGCCGCCACCCCGGAGGAGGCCCGGCGGGCCAACACCGAACTGCGCCGCGACATGCGGGCCCGGGACAACTACTGGGCCGAGATCGAAGCCGAAGCGGCCCGGCTGCTCGACACCGTCGGCTATCGGTCGGGGCCGTTGTCGGAGCGGATGATCAGCGAGATCACCGCCCACCTGGGCTTCACCCTGGCCCACGTCGGGGATCTGCCCCGCTCGACCCGGTCGGTGACCGACCTGCGCAACCGACGGATCTACCTGACCCGCGCCACCCGTCCGGATCACAACCCGCGCAGCGTGCTGTTGCAGGCCCTGGGCGACCATGTGCTGCAGCACGACCGGCCGGCCACCTACGGCGAGTTTCTGCGGCAACGGGTCGAGACCAACTACTTCGCCGCGGCGTTGATGATGCCCGAGGCCTCGGTGGTGCAGATGCTGACCGCCGCCAAGGCCGAGAAGGACATCGCGATCGAGGATCTGCGCGACGCCTTCGGGGTGTCCTACGAGATCGCCGGCCACCGGTTCACCAACCTGGCCACCCATCACCTGGGCATTCGGATGCACTTCTTCCGGGTGCACGAATCCGGCACCATCCACAAGGCCTACGAGAACGACGGGACGCCGTTTCCGGCCGATCACACCGGGGCGATCGAGGGGCAGGTCGCCTGCCGCAACTGGACCGCCCGCAAGATTTTCGACCAGGCCGACGCCTTCAACGCCTACCACCAGTACACCGACACCCCCGAGGGTGCCTACTGGTGCACGGCGCACACCGAGGCAACCCCGGCGGGCCGGTTCTCGATCGGGGTGGGGGTGCCGTTCAACACCGCCAAGTGGTTCCGGGGCCGCGAAACGCGCAACCGGCACCGGTCGACCTGCCCGTCCCCGGACTGCTGCCGGGTGCCGCCGAGCGAGTTGATGGACGCCTGGGCCGGGCAGGCCTGGCCGTCGGCGCGGGCGCATTCACACCTGCTGGCCACCCTGCCGCCCGGGGCCTTTCCGGGGGTGGACGAAACCGAGGTGTACGCCTTCCTGGCCGCGCACCACGACTCGGCGTGAGTGCGGGTCAGTTGCGCCAGATGAGGCGCAGCGGCTCGTCCAGAATGTCGGTTTCGGCGGTGGCGTTGCGGATGATCTCCTGCTCGATGCTGCCGGTGCTGTTGCCGGTGCGCACGGTGGCGGTGAGCAGCACCTTCACCTGCACCGGCAACCGGGCCACCCCGTGATCGGTCCATTCCAGGGTCGGTTGGACGTCGCTGAACGGGTCACCGATCAGCTTCCAGGTGACCGATTCGGCGGTGGAGCCGTCGGGGAGTTTGGCGCCGAAGGGGCAACCGGCCGGGGCCAGGTCGGCCGAGGTCAGGCAGTCGTCCAGGCTGGTGCGGGCGGCGTCGATCAGGTCGTCGTGGCCGGTGTGGGTCAGCGACGGTGACAGGTCGGGGGCGGTTTGCCGGCTGCCGGGTGCGGAGACCGTGGTGACCGCGTCCCCGTAGTCGATCCGGTCGAGCCCGGTGTCGAAGACGTACCCGCCCGGCAGCACGGTGAGTTCGTTGCTGCTGCCCACCGGCACCCCGTTGACGGTGATCGGCAGGTTCTTCTGCCGCAGGTCGGCGATCGACAGGTTGGCGGTGGTCTCCAGCAACAGCCACTGCTCGCCGTCGTG
>JAAYAO010000025.1 GCA_012719335.1 Propionibacterium sp.
CCGATGTGGCCGTCCGTCCATTCGAGCGCGTCAAATGGGCACTCTTCGACACAGATGCCGCAGTACATGCACAGCCCCCAGTCGATGGTGAAGCTGTCCAGCACGTTGTGGGTGCGCGGCCTGCGACCGGGCGGAGAGTCGGGGTCGACCTCGGCGTGGGCTTCCAGGTCGATGCACCAGGCCGGGCATTCGCGCACGCAGATCATGCACGAGGTGCAGTTCTCGGCGATCAGGTGAATCGAACCGTGCCCGATCACCGGTTCGGGTTGTGCCGGCACGCTCATCGGCGCCTCCGTCGGCCACCCGTCAGGGACGCGGCGATCTCGGCCGGGTCGGCGGGGTCGTCGGCGTGCCGGTTGCCCCACACCGCCGGGTCGGGCACCCCGGCGGGAGCGGTGCGCCGGCTGCCGGCCAGCCCCCCGGGTTCGCCGCTGCCCGGCCAGGGACGGGCGGTGCGCGCGGCGAGCACGACGTCCTTGCGCAGCGGGGTGGCCGGGGAGGTGTCGCGCAACAGCAGAGGTCGAGGATCCCCGTCGGTGAAGGTGATGCCGAAGGCTTCGGCCGCTTCGCGTTCGCACCACACCGCGCCGGGCCAGATGTCGCCCACCCCGGCGAGTTCGGCCCCGTCGCGGGGCAGGGTGGTGGCGATCGCGGCGGTCCGTCCGTCGGGGTCCATCGCCTGCAGCACCACCCGCAACCCATCGGAGCGGCCCAGATCGTCCACCGCCCCCAACCAGTCGAAGATCGGGTGGGTCGCCTTCAATTGCTCGGCGCCGGCGAACCACTGGTCGGCGTCCACTTGCTGCGGGGTCAGCATGTCGCCCCCGTCCGCAGGTCGGCCAGGGCCGCGGTCAGGGCCCCCGGTGGTGGTGGGCAGCCGGCGACGTAGCGTGCCACCGGCACGAGTTGATCGAGCCCCTTGGTGACCACCGGTGAATCCCAGTACGGCCCGCCGGTGGCGGTGCAGGCCCCGAAGGACACCACCTGCACGTCCCCGGTGCGGGCCCGGATGTGTTCGATCATCGCGACCACCGCGGGGGCCAGGGCATCGGTGACGGTGCCGGAAACGACCACCGCGTGCGGCAGGTGGTCGACCTCCTCGTCGGCGGCAACCGGTTCTGCACCGGCGGCCTCGAATTCCAGGGCACAGCAGGCCAGCGCGACGTCGGTGACGATCATGGTCCGATCACCGAACCAATCCCAACGCCGCGGCAGCACAGACCGATAAGGTCCGGTGGCTGTACCGAGGATTTCTGCCATGGCTCCAAGAGTACGGTGAAGTCATCCCTGGAATGCACAGCGCTTTTTGAATATTGTATTCACTGAGTCGTCAGAGAGGTCGCCCAGTGTCAACCACCGTTCAGTCCGTCAACAAGGTCGTGATTCGCTTCGCCGGCGACTCCGGCGACGGAATGCAGCTCACCGGCGACAGGTTCACCGCCGATTCGGCCACCTTCGGCAACGACATCTCCACGTTGCCGAACTTCCCCGCCGAGATCCGGGCACCAGCCGGCACCCTGGCCGGCGTGTCCAGCTTCCAGTTGCACTTCGCCGATTTCGACATCATGACCCCCGGCGACAAGCCGGACGTGCTGGTCGCGATGAACCCGGCCGCACTGAAGGCCAACATCGGCGACCTGCAACGCGGCGGGGTGATCATCGCCGACAAACACGACTTCACCAAGCGCAACCTGAGCAAGGTGGGGTACGCCACCAACCCGCTCGAGGACGGTTCCCTGGACGACTACCACCTGCACGCGGTCGACCTCACCTCGATGACGGTGCAGGCGGTGGAGGACTTCGGGCTGACCCGCAAGCTGGCCTCCCGGGCGAAGAACATGTTCGCCCTCGGCCTGCTGTCGTGGATGTACAGCCGCCCGATCGAGGGCACCCTGTCGTTCCTGGCCGACAAGTTCGCCAAGAAGCCCGAGATCCGCGATGCGAACATCACCGCCTTCAAGACCGGGTACGCCTACGGCGAGACCACCGAGGACTTCGCGGTGCGCTACGAGGTGTCCCCCGCGGCGATGCCGCGCGGCACCTACCGGCAGATCGCGGGCAACCCGGCCCTGGCCCTGGGCCTGGTGGTGGCCGCCCAGAAGGCCGGCCTGCCGATGTTCTTCGGCGCCTACCCGATCACCCCGGCCTCCGATGTGTTGCACGAGTTGTCGAAGCACAAGCGGTTCGGCGTGACCACCTTCCAGGCCGAGGACGAGATCGCCGCGATCGGCGCCGCCCTGGGGGCCAGCTTCGCCGGACACCTCGGGGTGACCGCCAGCTCGGGCCCGGGTATCGCGTTGAAGATGGAGACCGTCGGGTTGGCGGTGATGACCGAACTGCCGCTGGTGATCATTGATGTGCAGCGCGCCGGCCCGTCCACCGGGATGCCGACCAAGACCGAGCAGGCCGACCTGTTGCAGGTGCTGTACGGACGCAACGGTGAGGCCCCGGTGCCGGTGATCGCCCCGCAGTCGCCGGCCGACTGCTTCGACGCCGCGATCGAGGCCACCCGCATCGCGATCACGTACCGCACCCCGGTGTTCCTGCTGTCGGACGGCTACGTGGCCAACGGCGCCGAGCCGTGGCAGTTGCCAGATCTGGCCGCGATCGACGACATCGACCCCGGTTTCGCGACCGCACCGAACACCGAGGACGGCCAGTTCCTGCCCTATTTGCGTGATGCCGACACCCTGGCCCGTCCGTGGGCCTCACCCGGCACGCCCGGTTTGGAGCACCGCCTCGGCGGGCTGGAGAAGGCCGACGGCGCCGGCACCATCTCGGCCGACCCGGCCAACCACGACAAGATGGTGCGGCTGCGTCAGGCCAAGGTCGACGGCATCGTGGCCGACCTCCCCGACCTGGTGGTCGACGACCCGGACGGCGCGAAGGTGCTGGTGCTGGGGTGGGGTTCGACCTACGGCCCGATCGGTGCCGCGGTGCGCCGCGTCCGGGCCGCCGGCGGCAACATCGCCCGGGCCCACCTGCGGTGGGTGAACCCGTTCCCGGCGAACCTCGGCGAGGTGCTGCGGCACTACGACAAGGTGATCGTGCCGGAAATGAACCTGGGCCAGCTCACCATGCTGCTGCGCTCGAAGTACCTGGTGGACGTGGAGTGCTACTCGCGTGTCTTCGGTCTGCCGATCTCCCTGGCCGAACTGGCCGACGACCTGATGCAGATGCTGAAGGAGTACAAGTGACAACCATCGACAAGGGCCTGGCCGGTGTGCCGCTGGCCATCGAGCCGCTGAACCGCAAGGAGTTCGTCTCCGATCAGGAGGTGCGTTGGTGCCCCGGTTGCGGTGATTACGCGATCCTGTCGACCTTCCAGGGCCTGATGCCCGAGTTGGGTATCCGGCGGGAGAACACCGTCATCATCTCCGGCATCGGCTGTTCGTCCCGGTTCCCGTACTACGTCGATTCCTACGGGATGCACTCGATTCACGGCCGCGCGCCGGCGATCGCGACCGGGGTGGCCACCGCCCGCGAAGACCTGGCTGTTTTCGTGGTGACCGGTGACGGCGATGCCCTGTCGATCGGCGGCAACCACCTGATGCACGCCCTGCGGCGCAACGTGAACATGACGATCCTGTTGTTCAACAACCGCATCTACGGCCTGACCAAGGGCCAGTACTCCCCCACCTCGGAGTTCGGCAAGGTCACCAAGTCGACCCCGATGGGCTCGGTGGACGCCCCGTTGAACCCGGTGTCGCTGGCGCTGGGGTCGGAGGCCACCTTCGTCGCCCGCTCGATCGACACCGACCGCAAGCACCTCAGCTCGGTGCTGAAGGCGGCCGCCGAACACCGCGGGACGTCCCTGGTCGAGATCTTCCAGAACTGCCCGATCTTCAACGACGACTCCTTCGAGGCGTTGAAGGATCAGGAAACCTCGGCCAACGCGCTGATCCCCTTGGTGCACGGCGAACCGATCCGGTTCGGCAAGGACGGGCACCTCGGCGTGGTGCGCGACCCCGAAACCGGTGGGGTGAAGGTCGCGAAGGTGGCCGATGTCGGTGAGGACGCGGTGCTGGTGCACGACGCGCACGCCGACGACCCGGCGATGGCCTTCTCG
>JAAYAO010000233.1 GCA_012719335.1 Propionibacterium sp.
CCGGCCTCGGCGGCGAGTGCGGTGACGGTCAGGACGAGCGCGATCAGGGTGCCCACCAGCAGCACGGCGGTGATCACCCGGCAGGTGACCCGCACCCAGTGGTTGCGTCGGGCCGGTGGCGGTTCGGAGGCGATCGAGGCGACCACCTCCCGCAGATGGGCGGCCACCAGGGGCAGATTGCGGTGCGGGAACCGGGCTCGGATCCGCTGCTCCAGGCGTTCCACCGTCTCCTCGACGGCTCGTGCCGCGAGGCGGGAGTAGGTCATGGCGTCACCCTAGCCGCGAAAAGGCCGCCCACCCGATCGGTGGACGGCCTCTGCGGGAGATTGCCGAGGTCAGCGAGTCTCGCGGTGCGCGGTGTGCGAATGGCAGCGCGGGCAGAACTTCTTCAGCTCCAGACGATCCGGGTTGTTGCGCCGGTTCTTCCGGGTGATGTAGTTGCGCTCCTTGCACTCGGTGCAAGCCATCGTGATCTTGGGCCGCACGTCAGATTGCTTGGCCATTTTCCGTCCTTCATCCGTCGAGCTCTGGGTGGTTTGGTAGCGGGAACGGGACTCGAACCCGTGACACAACGATTATGAGCCGTTTGCTCTACCGCCTGAGCTATCCCGCCTCGGTTCGACCACCAGTAACCAACTGGCTCGGATCCCGGGCGCGGTGGCCCGGGGATCGAACTCAGAGCCCCCATGCGGAATCGAACCGCAGACCTTCTCCTTACCATGGAGACGCTCTGCCTACTGAGCTATAGGGGCGTGCCGACGCACAAAGGTACACGACCTCGGGCCGGTTTGCCAAAGCGGCTGGATAAGGTGGTTGTCATGTCTGCACAGCCCACACCGAATGATGCCGTGGTGGTCGGTTACGACGGCTCCCCGACCGCCGATCTCGCACTCGATTGGGCTGCTGCCACCGCCGCCCACCAACGGCGCGAGTTACACATCCTGGGCGTGCGGGATTCGGTGAATTCCCCCGACCGCACCGCCGACGCCCTGGACCGGATCCGGCAGGCCCACCCCGGGTTGACCGCGTCGGCCTCGGCCCCGGTCGGCAACGCCCGCTACCTGTTGGTCGACGCCGGTGAAACCGCGGCCTGCGTGGTGTTGGGCAACCGGGGACGCAGTCGCTGGCGGGCCGCCCTGTTGGGCACTGTGTCGTTGTCGGTGGCGATGCACGCGAACTGTCCGGTGGTGATCATCCGCAAACGCGATTCGGTGATCGCACCGCCGAAGAAGCTGCTGGTCGGCGTGGACGGATCATCGACCAGCGTGGCCGCCGCACGCTACGCGATGGAGATCGCCCCCGCCGGCGCCGAGGTGAAGGTGGTGATGGCCTGGCCGACCGCGGCCACCGCCGATCAGATCCCGCCGGCCGCCCGGGAGATTCTGGATCGGGTGGATCTGGCCGACACCGACGGGGTGAGCGTCACCAAGGAGGCCGTGCCCGGTCACCCGGTGGACGTGCTGACCCGGCTGGCCGAGGAGGCCGACCTGTTGGTGATGGGCCGGCGCGGCAGCGAGGGCTTCACCGGTTTGCACATGGGTTCGACCGCCCAGCACGTGCTCTATGAGACCCATTGCCCCATTGTGATGCTCCCTCAGCAAGACTGAGAGGTATGTCACAGCACTTCGGTCAGCCCAATGAACTCAGTCCCCAGCGTCGCGGTCGGCGGATCGCGATGCCGCCCGAGGCACTCGAGCAGTACCTGAGCAACCAACGCACCTGTCGGGTGGCCAGCGTTGACGCCGACGGTCACCCGAATGTCTCGCCGTTGTGGTTCATCTGGTTCGACGGAGCCCTGTGGCTCTACTCGTTGACCCGCAGTCAGCGCTGGACGAACCTGATGCGCGATCCGCGGGTGGCGATCGTGGTCGACGATGGTGACTCGTACCTGGAATTGCGCGGGGTGGAGATTCGCGGCACCGCCGAGGCGGTCGGCCCGGCGCCCCGTCCCCGTGATGCCGAACTGCCCGAGCTCGCCGGCCTGGAGCAGGCCTTCGCCGACAAGTATTCCGGTGGGCAGGCCGGTCACGACGGCCGGCACGGCTGGTTGAAGATCACCCCCAGCAAGATCACGAGCTGGGATTTCACCCGGATCGGCGGCTGAACCCGTGCCGGATCACCCGGTGCTGGAACTGAACTGGGGGACGGTGCGCTCGGTCGGGTTCGCCGACCTGTTCGACTTGGCCGCCGGGGCGGGTTTCGGTTCGGTGACGGTGACCCCGTGGATGTACCGGGCGGCACTGGACGCCGGCGCGAGCCGGGCCGGGTTGATCGCCCGGCACCGGGCGTCCGGGGTCGCGATCGGGTATC
>JAAYAO010000234.1 GCA_012719335.1 Propionibacterium sp.
CAACGGCTGCCGATCGAACCGATCTCGCAGGCCTCGGCCAACCAGCGCGCCGGCCGGTGCGGCCGCGTCGCGCCCGGTGTCTGCATCCGGCTGTACTCCGAGGACGACTTCGACGCCCGTCCGGAGTTCACCGACCCGGAGATCTTGCGCACCAACCTGGCCTCGGTGATCCTGCGGATGGCCGACGCCCGGCTGGGCGACATCGCCGACTTCCCCTTCGTCGAAGCCCCCGACCATGCCCGGATCACCGACGGGTTGCGGCTGCTGGACGAACTCGGTGCGCTGTCGCACAGCACCCGGGGCCGGGGCCGTCGCGGCAAGGACCGCGCCGAACCGTCCGGGCCCCGGTTGACCAAGACCGGACAGTTGCTCTCCCGGATGCCGGTCGACCCGCGGCTGGCCCGGATGCTGGTCGCCGCCGACCACCTCGACTGTCTGGCCGAGGTGCTGGTGATCGTGGCCGGCCTGGCGATCCAGGACCCGCGGGAGCGTCCCACCGAGGAGCGGGAAGCCGCCGAGGCGATGCACCGCCGGTTCCGGGCACCGATGCCCACCGGCCCCGACGACACCCCCGAACCCGACGGGTCGGACTTCATTGCCTGGCTCAGACTGTGGCAGTACCTGACCGCCTTGCGCCAGGAGGTGTCGGGGAACCAGTTCCGCAAACGCTGCCGGGCCGAGTACCTGAACTTCGTCCGGATCCGGGAATGGCAGGATCTGCACGCCCAACTGCGCGAGATCACCCGCGAACTCGGCCTGCGTCGCTCCGGCAACCGCGACGACCCCGACCGGATCCACCGCGCGCTGCTCACCGGGCTGTTGTCGAACATCGGCCTGGCCGAGGCCACCGAGGAACGACCGGCCAAGGGGCACCGACGTGACCCGAAACGCCGCGGCCCACGCACCTACACCGGTGCCCGCGGCACCCGGTTCGCGATCAACCCCGGCTCGGCGGTGGCCAAGAACCCACCCGAACTGGTGATGGCCGCCGAAATCGTCGAAACCACCCGACTGTGGGCCCGCACGGTGGCCGGCATCGACGCCCGCTGGGTCGAGGAAGCCGGCCGGCACCTGCTGAAACGCTCCTACGGCGAACCGCACTTCTCGGCCCACACCGGCACGGTGCTGGCCCCCGAGCGGGTCACCCTGCTCGGCGTGCCGATCGTGGTCGACCGCCGCGTCGACTACGCCCGGGTGAACCCGGCGGTGGCCCGGGAGGTGTTCATCCGCACCGGCCTGGTCGAACAACAATGGCGCACCCGACACCGATTCTTCGGCCACAACGCCGCCCTGCGCGCCGAGGCCGCCGAGGTCGAGGAACGCACCCGGCGCCGCGGCGTGGTCGCCGACGACGAAGTGTTGTACGCCTTCTACGACGACCGACTGCCCGACACGGTCACCTCCGGGGCGACCCTCGACCGGTGGTGGCGCGAACACGGGGACGACGGGTTGCTGGACCTGACGATGGACATGCTGCTCGGCTCCGACGTCGACACCTCCGACTTTCCCGACCGCTGGCCGGTGGCCGACCACGAACTGCCGGTGGCCTACGTCTGGTCGCCCGGGGCCGGCCACGACGGGGTCACCGTCCGTATCGACCTGCGGTTGCTGAACCAGATCCCGGCCGAGGCGTTCACCTGGCAGGTGCCCGGCCTGCGCGGCGAACTGGCCGTGGCACTGATCAAGTCGTTGCCCAAACAGTTGCGCACCAACTTCGTGCCCGCCCCCGACGTGGCCGCCCGGGCGCTGAGCCTGGTACACGAACGCGACCCCGACCACACCTCCACCACCCTGCCCGAGGCCCTGGCCGATGCGCTGCGCAGCCTGACCGGGGTGCAGGTGCCCGCCGAGGCGTGGGGTACCCACCCGGTACCCGACCATCTGCAGGTCGGTTTCGTGATCACCGACCCCGGCGGCAAGGAGATCGCCCGCGGCAAGGACCTGCCGGCCCTGCGCGACAGGTTGGCCGATCGGGTGAGCGCCTCGCTGACGGCCCTGTTGCCCAGCGGGCAACCCCGTCCGGGACGCACCCGGCGGGCCGCCCCGGTGACCGGGGCGACCGACTGGACCTTCGACGATCTGCCGGTCGAGGCCCGCAGCGACGGGGGAGCGGTCGGCTACCCGGCCCTGATCGACCGGGCCACCGGGGTGGACGTGGTGGTCGGTGATCATCGGGAGCGTGCCCGGATCGGTCACCGGGGCGGGGTGCGCCGGTTGTTGACCCTCACCACCCCCGACCCGACGATGTGGGTGGTCACCCACCTGACCAATGTCGACAAACTCTCCTTGGCGGACAACCCCTACCCGGGGGTGCCGGCGCTGCTGGCCGACGCCCGGGTGAAGGCGGTGGCCGACTGCGCCGCCGAACACCTCGACCCGGCCGAGGTGCGCACCCGCGCCGGCTTCGAGGACCTGCGCGAACGCATCCGACCCGATATCCCCACCCGGATGCGGGAGGTGGTGGCCACCACCGCCGAGATCCTGCGGCACGCCACCGCCGTCCGCAACGCACTCACCGGGCTGCCGGCCGACAGCGAGATCCGCACCGACCTGACCGGCTGGCTGGCCGACCTGCTGTACCCCGGCTTTCTCACCGGCACCCCCGAGCCCCACTTCGGCCGGCTGGTCACCTACCTGCGCGCCGCCGAACACCGCATCACCGCCTGGCGCAACGGCGGATCGTCCCGCGACACCCAACAACTGGAACTCTTCTGGGCCGCCGACGACCGCTACGCCGAGCTGGTGGACGGCTTCCCGCCCGGCCCGGTACCGGCCGAGGTCGCCGAGATCGGCTGGCTGCTGGAGGAGTACCGGGTCAGCCTGTTCGCCCAACAACTCGGCACCCGGGTGCCGGTGTCGGCGAAGCGGGTGCGCAAGGCGATCGACGCCGCGCCCCGTCGGTGGGCCTGAGCCCGCCGCCGACCCCACTAGGGTGGGCGCCATGATGGATCCCCAAGGCCTGTACACCGTGGACGAAGAGCTCCGGGCAACCCTGGCCGGGCACCGTCCGGTGCTGGTGCACCTGCTCGACGGGTACATCGACGGTGGCCGGGTGGGCACGGTGATCGACGCCCACCTGATGGAGACCTGCGAGCACGAGGTACTGGTCGAGTTCGATCACGACCAACTGCACGACTACCGGGCCCGGCGCCCGACGATGGTCTTCCACAACGACCGGTGGGAATCGGTGAGCATGCCGAAACTGCGCATCCACCGGCTGATCGACGCCTCCGGGCAACCCTTCCTGTTGCTGCGCGGCAGCGAACCGGCGGCGCAATGGGAACGGACGGCGGCCGCCATCACCCACTTGTGCACCGACCTCGGGGTGCGGTTGGCCGCCACCGTCGCCGGTGCCCCGATGGGGGTGCCGCACACCCGGCCGATGACGGTCACCGCCCACGCCAACCAACCCGACCTGCTGGCCGATGACGAGAGATCGGAGCGGTGGGTGAACGTCGAGGTACCCGGGTCGTTCAGCGGTTTCCTGCAGTACACCCTGGGTGGTCACCACATTCCCGCGGCGGGGCACTTTGTGCACGTCCCGCACTACCTGGCCCAGACCGCCTACCTGGAGGCCGCCGAGTTGGGGCTGCGCCGGTTGCTGCGGTCGACCGGGCTGGCGGTGCCGAGCGCGGCGCTGATCGAAGCGGCCGAGGAGAACCGGCGCCAGATCGACGAGGAACTGGCCAACTCTCCCGAAGCCCGGGACATCGTCACCGCCCTGGAGGAGCAGTACGACGCCGACCGCCAGGTGCCCAGCGGGGACGAGTTGGCCGCCGAGTTCCAACGGTTCCTGGCCGAACAACCCGACACCGACGATCAGCCCTGAGCCGCCCGCGGGGTGGGGGCACGGTAAGTTGCCCTCAGATCGTGAGTCAGGAGACGAACCATGCCAGCCAATCTCGATCAACTGCTGAACCTGCTCGACCTGGAGGAGATCGAGGTGGGCCTGTTCCGCGGGCACCAACCGGTCACCAAGATGCAACGCGCCTTCGGCGGGCAGGTACTGGGTCAGGCGCTGGTCGCGGGTTCGCGCACCGTCGGTGACGACCGGCACCTGCATTCGCTGCACGCCTACTTCCTGCTGCCCGGCCGCACCGACATCCCGATGATCTACGACACCGAGATCACCCGGGACGGCCGCTCCTTCTCCACCCGCCGGGTGGTGGCCCGCCAGGGCGGCCGGGTGATCTTCACCGCCAGCATGTCCTTCCACGTGCACGAGGAGGGGCTCGACCACGCCGACCCGGGGCGTCTGGAGGTGCCGCCGCCGGAGGACTGCCCGCCGCTGTCGGAGGCGATGGGACGCAGCGCCGAACGCGACGAGGAATGGAAGCGCGAGTTCGGGGTGCTGGAGGTGCGCTACATCGGATCGAACCGCGAATCGGCCGCCCCGTCCAATGCACCGCACCCGGCCGGGCAGCGATTCTGGGTGCGGGTACCGGGCATGCCGGACGGGCCGCACCTGCACGAGGCGGCGCTGGCCTACCTGTCCGACCTGACCCTGCTGTCGGCGGCCACCGTGCCGCACAGCCTGACCATCGGGCAACGGTCCCTGGCCGCGGCCTCCCTGGACCACACCATGTGGTTCCACCGCCCCTTCAACGCCGGTGAATGGCTGCTGTACGACCAGATCTCACCCTCGGCCTCCCGCGGGGTGGGGTTGTCGTTCGGGATGCTCTTCCAGGAGGGCCGCCTGGTCGCCTCGGTGGCCCAGGAGGGCCTGTTGCGGCTGACCAACAAGCAACCACCGAGCCGGGACGACTGACCGCCACGCCTGACCACGACCAACGACGAACGGCCGGACCCGGATCGGGCCCGGCCGTCGTGGCGAACGGAGCGTGTGTGGGGTCGGTCAGGCCGCCAGTTCGCTGTCGGTGCCGTGCACCCGCAACTGCGAAATCGCGTGCCGTTCGATCTGACGCACCCGCTCGGCGGTGATGCCCCAGACCTGGCCGATGTCGGCCAACCGGGCCTGCCGTCCGTCCAGCAGGCCGTACCGGCGGCGCACCACATCGGCGGAACGCTCATCGAGGGTTTCCAACATCGATTCCAGCCGGGCCCGCTCGTCGCTGTTGATCACCATCTCGTCGGGGCCGGGCATCGGTTCCCGGGCGATCAGATCACCCAGGGCGGTGTCGCCGTCCTCCTCGACCGGGGCGTCCAGGCTGAGGTGGTCGCGGCCGTACCGGATCAGATCCAGCACCCGGTCGAGTTCGACGTCCATCTCGGCGGCGATCTCCTCGACCTCGACCTCCCGGCCCAGTTCGAGCTCCAGCTTGCGCCGGATCGCGTTCACCTGGTTGACCTGCTCGGCGACGTGTACCGGCAGCCGCACGATGCGCCCCTGTTGGGCGATGCCGCGGCTGATCGACTGACGCACCCACCAGGTGGCGTAGGTGGAGAACTTGAAACCCTTGGTGTAATCGAACTTCTCCACCGCGCGGATCAGGCCGGTGTTGCCCTCCTGCACCAGGTCGAGCAGCGGCATCTGCGATCGGCTGTAGCGTCGGGCCACCGACACCACCAGACGCAGGTTGGCGTTGATGAAGTGCCGCATCGCCCGATCACCGGCCTCGACCAGCTCGGTCAATTCGGTACGGGTGGCCTCGACCGGGTCGGATCCGCGATCGGCGGGGTCGACCTGTTCGTCGAGCAATTTCCGGGCATATAGGCCGGCCTCGATGGTGCGGGCCAGCTCGACCTCCTCGGCGGCGGTCAACAGGGGGGTCTGCGCGATTCCGTGCAGGTACAAGCCCACTGCGTCCTTACCGTCGATACCTTCGGTCGATCGAACTCGGTGCTGTGCCACAAGTGGCTCCTCTCGCAATGACTCAGTCAGTACAACGCCCGCCGAGGGCGAGAAGATTCCCGAACGCCCCTGAGCTAACCCTGAATACTTCCATCGGTGTGATCAGGGACGTCCCGGGTGATCCGGTCGATCAGCCAGGTCATCTCGAAGGCCAGCTGCTGCCAGAGCTGGTAGCGACCACTCACCCCGCCGTGCCCGGCCGACATCTCCACCCGCAACAAAATGTCCTGATCGGGGTTGGTGGCGGTGTGCCGCAACGCGGCCACCCATTTGGCCGGTTCGACGAACAACACCCGGGTGTCGTGGAAGCTGGTCGCGGCCAGGATCTCGGGGTACCGCACCGGACGGAGGTTCTCGTAGGGGGCGTACCCCTTCATCACCGCGTAGATCTCCGGGTCGGCCAGCGGGTTGCCCCACTCGTCCCATTCGATCACCGTCAACGGCAGGGACGGGTCGAGGATCGAGGTCAGCGGGTCGACGAAGGGCACCGAGGCGAGGATCGCCCGGAACAGTTCGGGGGCGAGGTTCGCCACCGCCCCCATCAGCAGGCCACCGGCCGAACCACCGAACGCACCGAGCCGGTCGGGGCTGGTGTACCCGGCGTCGATCAGGTGCCGGGCACAGTCGACGAAGTCGGTGAAGGTGTTCGGTTTGGCCGCGAACTTGCCGTCTTCGTACCAGGAGCGGCCCAGTTCGCCACCACCACGAACGTGGGCGATCGCCCAGGTGATGCCCTGATCCAGCAGCGAGATCCGCCAGGCGGCGAAGGTGGGTTCGGTCGGGATCTCGTAGGAGCCGTAGCCGTACAGGATCAGCGGCGCCGGGCCGGGCGGGGCGTCGGCGCGCCGCACCAGCGAGATCGGCACCCGGGTGCCGTCGGCCGCGGTCGCCCACAGATGCTCCTGGACGTAGTCCTCGGGGCGGTAGGGGCCGTGCTCGGGGTGATCGAGTACCGGGGTGCGGCGCAACACCCGCTGCTCACCCGATGCGAGGTCGACCTCGCCGACCAGCGGCGGGGTGACCAGCGAGGTGTGATGGAACCGCACCCGGGGCGAGTCGTAATCCACCTCGGGGATCGGCAACAGGGTGCGCAACGGCTCGTCCACCTCGATCGCCCGGCCGGGGTACCCGTCCTGCTCGGTCGGGTCGAGATCACCGGACGCGTCCCGGGGCAGCACCCGGATCGCGGTCAACCCGCCGACACGCAGGGCCAGCACGGCGTGCCCCCGGTGCGCGGACACGTCCAGCAACCGCACCCCGGGGCGTTCGGCGATCACCTCGCGCCACTGCTCGGGCCCGCTCGCGTCCAACGGCGCCTCGGCCAGGGCGAAGTCGGTCGCGCCATCGTTGTGCACGATGAACAGCCGGTCGCCGGCCGGTTCGACCGCGTACTCCACCCCGTCGCGGCGCGGTGCGACCGGACGCGGTGCGGCCTCGGGGGTCGCGGTCGGCAGCAGCCACACCTCGGAGGTGATCTTGCTGGAGGAATCGATCACCACCCAGTCACCGTCGCGGGAATTGCTGACCGACACCCAGAACTTGTCGTCGGTCTCGGTGAACACCTCGGTGTCCTCGGCCGGGTCGGTGCCGATCACGTGCCGCATCACCCGGTACGGACGCCAGGCATCGTCGGTGAGCAGGTAGAAGACGGTGTCGTTGCCGGCCCAGGCCACCCCGCCGGCGGTGTTCTCGATCCGTTCCGGCCAGGCGTGCCCGCCGACCACCGTGCGGAAGCCCAGGGTGTACCGCTCGTCGCCGGTGGTGTCGACCGACCAGGCCAACCGGTTGCCGTCGGGGGAGGGGTCGCAATCACCCAGGGAAAAGAAGTCGTGCCCGAGGGCCTCGGCGTTGCCGTCGAGGAGGATCTCCTCGTTGTCGGGAATGCCGACCTCGGGGTCGGGCGGGGTGTCGCGGTGCTCGGCCGGCACCCGGGCGTGGATCCGGTACTCCAGCCCCTCCACGGTGCGGGAGTAGTACCAGTGGGGACGCGGTTCGGGGGTGAAATGGGTGACCCAGGAGGCTACCGACAGGTCGGTCTGCTTGGTGCGTGCCGCCACATCGTTGAAGAAGGTCTCCCGGGCCTCGGCCAGGGGAGCGGTGACCCGGTCGGTGAACGCGTTCTCGGCGGCGAGGTGGGCTTGTACCTCGGGTGCCGCACCGTCGCGCAACCACTCGTAGTGATCGACGAAGGTGTCGCCGTGGTGGGTGCGTTCGTGGGGGTGCCGGTCGGCGCGGGGAGCGTGCATGCGCCAGACGCTAACAGGTGCCCCGGACCCGGCACGACCGATTACCGGAGCCGGCCGAGCGGTATGGTTCGCCCCAACGTGAGGAGGGTCACATGACTGCACCGGGACGGCCCGGGCCGGCCGGGGTCCGACCGTACGGCGCGCGGCCCGCGGTGCCCGGGGCATCCCGCGGGGGTCGGTGGCCATTGCTGATGCACCTGGTCGGCATCGCGGTGGTCTACGGGGCGGGCTGGGTCGAAGTGCTGCGCCCCCACGCCGACGCGGACGCGACGACCACCGCGGTCGGCGAAGCCCTGGCGGCGGCCGTGGTGGCCGGCTGGGCCCTGGCCCTCGGACTGGCCGTGGCAGGCTGGATCTGGATGCTGATCGCCCGCAGTCCGGGCCGGGGTGGGGCGAGCCTCAACGTGGTGTCGCTGGCGGTGCTGTGCCTGCTGGCGCTGATCATGGTGGTGCCGGTGGCCTTCGAAACGATGTTTCCGGGGTTGATGGACAACCTCCCGTGGTGGGATCCGTTCCTGATTCCGTTGACCCTCGGCACCGTGCTCGCCCTCGCCGGCACGATCTGGGCGGTACCGGCCGGGATGCGGGCGAACGCCCGCGGTCCGGCAGGGTGAGGTCACGTTTCCGGTCCGGGAACTCATCGCCTAGAATCGAATACATGAGCGAAAACCGGTCGCGGGTGTACGTCCCGCCGGGGTGGCCCGGCGAGGTGCGCCCACCCGGCGCGCCCGAGTGGGAGGCCACCGCGGCCGCCTGGCTGCTGGACTGCTGCCCGCCGGAGTTTCGGGGCTACCCGGTGCTGCGCAGGCACCCGGTGGTGTTGGCCCGATTCGCGGCGGAGTTCACCGACGGGCAACTGCAGTCGGCCCGTACCGGGCTGCCCAACGTCCGGGTGAGTTTGATCGACCATGTCGACCCTGAGGTGGTCGATCGGGCGGTGGACGCCTGGCAGGCGCAGGAGGCGCATCTGCGGCGGGTGCGACGCTCGATCGCCCTGGTGGAGGAGGCGCTGCGCGGCCGGGTGTACGTCCGCAAACTGTGAGGAAGCCGGCCGCACCGCCTCGGTGATTGTGGTGCCCGGGCCTAAGATGGCCCGCATGGCATTGCTGGAGTCGATCAGCGGACCCGCGGACCTGCGCGGCTTGTCCCGCCCCGAACTGACCCAACTCGCCCAGGAGATCAGGGAGTTCCTGATCACCCACGTGAGCCGCACCGGGGGACACCTGGGCCCGAACCTGGGTGTGGTCGAACTGACCATGGCCATTCATCGGGTCTTCGATTCGCCCACCGATCCGGTGATCTTCGACACCGGCCACCAGAGCTACGTGCACAAGATGCTCACCGGGCGGATGGACCGCTTCGACACCCTGCGCCAACGCGGCGGCATCTCGGGCTACCCCAGCCGCGCCGAATCCGACCACGACTGGGTGGAGAACTCGCACGCCTCCACCTCACTGTCCTGGGCCGAGGGGTTGGCCCGCGGCTTCAAACTGCGCGGCGAACAACGCACCGTGGTGGCGGTGATCGGTGACGGTGCGCTGACCGGCGGGATGGCTTGGGAGGCGCTGAACAACATCGCCGTCGACGTCGACCTGCCGATGGTGATCGTGGTCAACGACAACGGCCGTTCCTACACCCCGACCGTCGGCGGACTCGCGGTGCAACTGGCCGGGATGCGCACCGACCGGCGCTACGAACAACTGCTGGACCTGATCAAACGCAACCTGCGCGGCACCCCGCTGGTCGGCAAGCAGGCCTACGACGTGCTGCACGGGGTGAAGACCGGCATCAAGGACGTCCTCGCGCCGCAGGGGATGTTCTCCGACCTGGGTCTGAAATACGTCGGCCCGATCGACGGACACGACCTGGCCGCGGTCGAGAAGGCCCTGCACCAGGCCAAAGGCTTCGGCGCTCCGGTGCTGGTGCATTGCATCACCCGCAAGGGCAAGGGCTTCCTGGCTGCGGAGAACCACGAGGAGGACCGCTTCCACGCCGTCGGCCAGATCGACGCGCACACCGGGGAGCCGCTCGCCTCGGTCACTCCCGAAACGTGGACCAGCGTGTTCGCCGACGAACTGGTCGAACTCGGTGGACGCCACCCCGAGATCGTGGCGATCACCGCCGCGATGCTGCATCCGACCGGCCTGAACCGGTTCGCCGCCCGGTACCCGCAACGCACCTTCGACGTCGGAATCGCCGAACAACACGCGTTGGCCTCGGCCGCCGGACTGGCCGCGTCCGGCCTGCACCCGGTGGTGGCGGTGTACGCCACCTTCCTGAACCGGGCCTTCGACCAGTTGTTGATGGACGTGGCGATGCACGAGCTCGGGGTCACCATCGTGCTGGACCGGGCCGGCATCACCGGCCCGGACGGGGCCTCGCACAACGGCATGTGGGATCTGGCCCTGCTGCAGACGGTGCCCGGCCTGCACCTGAGCGCGCCCCGCGACGGTACCCGGCTGCGGGAGGCGCTGGCCCACTCGATCGGAATCGACAACGCCCCCAGCGTGATCCGCTTCTCCAAGGAGCGGATCCCCGACGACATCGACCCGGTCAGCCACCGCGACGGGATGGACGTGCTGCTGGCCGACCCCGAGCCCCGGGTGTTGGTGGTCGGATACGGCCAGATGGCCGGCACCGCCCTGGACGTCGCCGACCGGCTGCAACAGCAGGGCATCGCGGTGCAGGTCGTCGACCCGCTGTGGGCGCTGCCGGTGAACCCGCACCTGGTGGGCCTGGCCGCCGAACACGACCTGGTCGTCAGCATCGAGGACGGGCTGGTCGTCGGCGGGCTCGGCACCCGCCTGGGACAGGAACTGCGCAACCGGTCGGCGACCACGCCGCTGCTCACCTTCGGGGTGCCGTTGAGCTTCCCCGCCCACGCCTCCCGGGCCGAACTGCTCGAGGGGATGGGGTTGACCGGGCAGGAGATCGCCCGTGAGGTGATCGAGGCCCTGGCCGACGCCGACGCCCGGGAAATCCCCGCGATGCCCTGACCCGTTGTGCCACCCTGTGGAACCCGGGAATACCGGTATCGCGCCGGCGCGTTATAGTCGGGCAAGAAGCAAACACGTGCTCCGGGGTCGGTGAAAATCCGAACCGGCGGTGATAGTCCGCGACCCGAACGAATGTTCGGTTGAACCGGTGGAATTCCGGTACCGACGGTTACAGTCCGGATGGGAGGCGCACTTTTCGTTTGCCTGCGCCGTCCGGCGCGTGAATCGACACGATTCCGCCCGTCCCGGCCCAGCGCATACGTTCCCCGGCGCACACGGCGAGGGGAGCAGGATGACCACTCAGATCACCCATTCGCGGTTGCGGTTGTCGGTGCGAGTGCTGGCACCGCTGGTGTTCGGCGCCGTCGTGTTGCTCGCCTGGCACCTGGCCTCGGCCAGTGGTGCGGTCGCCCCGTCGCTGCTGCCGCCACCGGGCGAGGTGTTCGCCCGGTTCGCCACCGACGTGGCCTCCGGGGCCCTGCCGGCCTATGCCGGGGTCACCCTTCTCGAAGCCCTGCTGGGCTGTGTCCTGGCCGCCGTGGTCGGCCTGCCGCTGGGGTACCTGATTGCCCGCGCCCGGGTCGCCGAAGCGGCCGTGTCGCCCTACCTGGCCGCCTCCCAGGCGATCCCGGCGGTCGCGATCGCCCCGCTGCTGGTGATCTGGGTGGGCTACGGGCTGGTGCCGATCATGCTGCTGTGCGCGCTGCTGGTGTTCTTCCCGGTGGTGCTGTCCACCGTCCTGGGACTGCGCAGCGTCGACCGGGAGATGCTGGAGGCCGCCCGCCTCGACGGCGCCCACGGCTGGACGATGCTGCGACACATCGAATGGCCGCTGGCCCTGCCCGCGATCCTCACCGGCCTGCGCAACGGCTTCACCCTCTCGGTCACCGGCGCGGTGGTCGGGGAGTTCGTGATGGGCGGCCACGGCCTGGGCATGGTGCTGTCGGTGCAAGCGATGTCGGTCGACACCACCGGCCTGTTCGCCACCCTGCTGATGCTCTGCCTGATCGCGGTCGGTATCTACCTGGCCATGCTCGTCCTGGAATGGCGCACCGACCCGCTGCGGCCGGTGTCGGCGGCCCGGGCCGTGCCCACTGCCGAACCCGAGCCGGCTCCGCAGGTCGTGCCGGTGCCGCTGCGTCCGGTCGATCGTCCCGCCCCCGTCACGGTGCTGGGCCGGGCCGAACTCGGCCGCGCGACCGCCCGCTCGGGGTACCGCTTCGAGTCGGGGGCGGCGTGAATCGACGCCAATTTCTGCAGGCTCTGGGCGCCGCCGGGGTGGCCGCCCTCGGCGCGGGCCTGGTCGGCTGCAGCTCACCGTCGACCCCACCGGGGCGGGACGGTTTCACCGTCGGGTTGACCTACACCCCCGACATCCAGTTCGCACCCTTCTACGTGGCCGTCGAACAGGGCTACTTCGCCGATGCCGGGCTGGACGTGGCACTGCGTCACCACGGCGCCAACGAACAACTCTTCGGCGCGATCCAGGCCGGTCAGGAAGACCTGGTCTACGCCGGTGGCGCCGAGTTCATGCAGGCCCGCGCCCAGGGCATCGCGCTGGTCAGCGTGGCCACCTATTACCAGCAGTACCCGGTGGCGATGATCGTGGCGGAGGATTCGCCGATCCGTGGCGCGGCCGACCTGGCCGGTTGCAGCGTCGGGGTGCCGGGCCCCTACGGCGAAACCTGGTTCGGGCTGCTCGCGCTGCTGAAGCAGGCCGGGTTGACCGAGGAGGACGTCCGGGTCGAACACATCGGGTACACCCAGCAGGCCGCTCTGGCGGCGGGCCGGGTGGACGCGGTGATGGGGTACGTCAACAACGATGCGGTACGGCTGCAGGAGGCCGGTGTTGCGGTGCGGACCGTGCCGATCACCGATGGCACCCCGCCCCTGGTCGGGGTCGGGCTGGGCACCACCGACGAGGTGCTGGCCGCCCATGCCCCCGCCCTGCGCACCCTGCAGGAGGCGGTGGCCCGGGCCACCGCCGACATCGTCGCCGACCCCGAGGCCGCAGTCACCATGTCGCAACGCCACATCCCGGGCCTGAATGCCGACGAACAGCGGCGCTCGGCCCTGGCCACCCTGCAGGCCACGATCCCGCTGTTCGGCGACGTCGACACCTTCGGCCGGCAGAACACCGACACCTGGCAGCAGATGGCCGGGTTCCTGGCCGAGATGGACCTGCTGCCGGGCGCGGTCGATGCCGAGGAGTGCTACAGCACCGAGATCGTCCCCGAATAGCCCCGAGCCGCGAAGATCGTGTGAGATCTTCCCCGACGTGGGGACGAAATCTCACACGATCCTCGGGTGGGGATGAATCACTCCGGCAGGCCGGCGACCCCCGTGGGCAGGAACCGTTGCCCGGTGACCCGTTCGCTGACCCCGGCCCGATCCAGGTACGGGGTGATCCCGCCCAGGTGGAAGGGCCAGCCGGCACCCAGCATCATGCACAGGTCGATGTCCATCGGCGCCTCGACCACACCCTCGTCCAGCATCATCCGGATCTCCTCGGCCAGGGCGTTCTCGATCCGGGTGCGGACCTGCTCGGAGGTGCTGGGGGAGTCACCGATCTCGAACAGGGCCCGAACCTCGTCGCCGACGTACGGTGCGCCGTGTTCGTCGCGGTCGTAGATGCCCGGCCGCTTCGCCGCCACCAGTGCCTGCAGGTTCGGTGACACGTGGAAGCGGTCACCGAAGGAGGCGTTGAGGCTCTCGGCGACGTGCAGGGCGATCGCCGGCCCGACGAGTTCCAACAACTCGAACGGGGTCATCGGCAGCCCCAGGGGCTGCAGGGCCCGGTCCGCCACCTCGATCGGGGTGCCCTCGTCGACCACCTTGGTCAACTCGCTCATCATCCGCACCAACACCCGGTTCACCACGAAAGCGGTCGAATCGGCCACCAGCACCGCGTTCTTGCGCAGCTCCTTGGCCACCGCCAGGGCGGTCGCCAGGGTGGCGTCGTCGGTGTGCGGGGTCTTCACCACCTCCAGCAACGGCAGCACCGCGACCGGGTTGAAGAAGTGGAAACCCACCACCCGTTCGGGGTGCGGCAGGCCCTCGGACATCTCGGTCACCGACAGTGAGGAGGTGTTGGTGGCCAGCACACAATCCTCGGGCACGTGGCGGGCGACCTCGGCGAAGACCTCCTTCTTGACCGACATCTCCTCGAAGACCGCTTCGATCACGAAGGAGCAGTCGGCGAAATCGGCCTGGTCGGTGGTGCCGGAGATCAGCGCACTCAATCGGTTCAGGTCGTCGGCCGACAACCGTCCCTTCTCGTGCAGCCCGGCGAACTCCTCGCGCACCATCCGCACGCCGCGTTCGGCCCGTTCGGCGTCCAGATCCGACATCACCACCGGCACCCCGAGACGGCGGACGAACAGGGTCGCCAACTGGGTGGCCATCAGCCCCGCACCCACCACACCGACCTTGGTCACCGGCCGGGCCAGGGACTTGTCGGGGGCGCCGGCGGCCTTGCGGGCCCGCTTCTGGGTCAGGTCGAAGGCGTACAGGCTGGCCCGCAGCTCCTCACCCATGATCAGGTCGGCCAGCGCCTCGTCCTCGGCCCGGTAGGCCTCGGCCCGGGTTTCGGTGCGGGCCGCGGCGATCCGGTCCAAGGCCCGGTACGGCGCCGGGGCGGCACCGTGCACGATGCCGTCCACGATCGCCCGCCCTTCGGCGACCGCGGCGTCCCACACCTGCGGGTCGTCCTCGGTCTGCCGCGCCACGGTCACCTCACCGCTGATCACTTGGGCCGCCCACAACAGCGAGCGTTCCAGGAAGTCGGCGCCGTCGAGCAACACGTCGGCCAGGCCGAGGTCGAACACCGTGGGGCCGTTGATGGTGCGGTTGCGGTTCATCGCGTTGGTGATGATTACCTGGACGGCCTTCTTCGGGCCGATCAGTCTCGGCACCAGGTGGGCGCCGCCCCAACCCGGCACCAGGCCCAGGAAGGTCTCCGGCAGGGCCACCGCGGGCACCGCCCTCGACACCGTGCGGTAATCACAGTGCAGGCCGATCTCCAGCCCACCGCCCAGCGCCAGGCCGTTGATGAAGCAGAAGGTGGGCACCTCGGCGGTGTGCAGCAGGTGGTACGCCGCGTGTCCCATCCGGGCGATCATCAGGGCGTCGGAGCGCTGCTGCACGTTGCCGATCAGCCCCAGGTCGGCGCCGGCGGCCAACCCGAAGGGCTTGCCGGTGACGCCCAGACCGACGATGTCGGCGCGGGCGGTCTGCTCGACCAGCGTGCGGTACAGCTCGGCGAGGGTGCGCGGGCCGAGGGTGGCCGGACGGGTGTGGTCGCGTTCGTTGTCGAGGGTGAGCAACACGAAGGTGCCCACGCCCGGCAGGTCGATGTCGCGGGCCCGGGTGTGGCTGATCACCTCACCGGTCTCACCCATCGCGTCCACCTGCGCCAGCAGGTCGTCGATCTCGGCCTGATTCAGGTAGGTGTCGCTCACTGCTGCGCTCCGTTCCAGTTCGGGTTCTCCCAGATGACCGTGCCGCCCATTCCCAGGCCGATGCACATGGTGGTCAGGCCGTACCGCACCTCGGGGCGTTCCCGGAAGGTGCGGGCCAGGTGGATCATCAGCCGCACCCCGGAGGAGGCCAGCGGGTGGCCCAGCGCGATCGCGCCGCCGTAGGGGTTGACCTTGGGGTCGTCGTCGGCGATGCCGAAGTGTTCCAGGAAGGCCAGCACCTGCACGGCGAAGGCCTCGTTGATCTCGATCGCGCCGATGTCGTCGATGCTCAACCCGGCGCGGGCCAGCGCCTTCTCGGTGGCCGGTACCGGGCCGACACCCATCACCTCGGGGGCGACCCCGGCGAAGGCGTAGCCGACCATCTTCATTGCCACCGGCAGCCCGAGTTCGGCCGCGGTGGCGGCCTCGGCGAGCAGGCAGGCGGTCGCACCGTCGTTCAGCCCGGCGGCATTGCCGGCGGTGACCCGTCCGTGCGGACGGAACGGGGTGCGCAGTTGGGCCAGGCCCTCGACGGTCGTCCCGGGGCGGGGTGGCTCGTCGGTGGTGGCCAGCCCCCAGCCTTGTTCCACCGAACGCAGCGCGACCGGTACCAGCGATTCCTGGATGATGCCGGCGGCGTAGGCGTCGGCGACCCGTTGCTGACTGAGCACCGCGTAGGCGTCGGCGCGATCCTTGGTGATCGACGGGAACCGGTCGTGGAGGTTCTCGGCGGTCGAGCCCATCACCAGGGCGGTGGGGTCGACCAGTTTCTCGGCGATGAAGCGTGGGTTGATGTCGGCACCCGAACCCATCGGGTGGTGGGTCATGTGTTCCACCCCGCCGGCCAGGGCGATGTCGTAGGCGCCGAAGGCGATTCCGGAGGCGGTGGTGGTGACCGCGGTCATCGCCCCGGCACACATCCGGTCGATGGCATAACCGGGCACCGATTGGGGCAGGCCGGCCAGGATCGCGGTGGTGCGACCGATGGTCAGACCCTGGTCACCGGTCTGGGTGGTGGCCGCGATGGCCACCTCATCGACCCGTTCGGGCGGCAGTTCGGGGTGACGTCGCAACAACTCGCGCAGGCAGTCGACCACCATGTCGTCGGCTCTGGTTTCGGCATACAGGGAGCCCGCCTTGCCGAAAGGAGTGCGGACGCCGTCAACGAAAACGGCTTCACGGAGTTCAGGCATGTGACACAGGTTACCCAGAGGTAACTTAGAAGGCGAGGGTTTCGCCCCGGTGAATCGGAGCCGGTCGAAAACTCACCCCGGGTACACCCGGATCGCGTCGGGGCGGAGCTGACCCGCCGGCAGCGTGAAGGCATCGCGCCGATGTCCGGCTGCGGCGGGATCAGCCGGCCGAGCGGAGGGCTTCGGTCAGCGGGGCGGCGGTCAGTTCGCATTGCCAGGGACGGGCACCCTGGGCGGCCAGGGCTTCGTCGACCGCATCCTCGGTGAGCTCGGCCGGGGGTTGCCAACACAGATTGCGCCAATAATCGGGGGTCAACAGGTTCTCCGGTGGCACGTCCAGGGACGCGGCCAGGGAGTTGATCGCCTCACGCGCCGGCAGCAGCCGGGCATGGGCCTCGGGGTGGTTGCGCTCCCAATTGCGCCAGTTCGGTGGCCCCTCCAGCGGGGGACGCCGGTTCGGCCACTGCGACTTCGGCAGCGCCCGGGCCCGTTCGATCGCGTCCAACCAGTTCGCCTCGAAGCGGCGGGCATTGCGCCGTTTGAACCCGTCGATGGCACGCAGATCGTGCCGGCCCCAGGACGACCCGGCCGCCAGTTCGCTGATCGCCTTGTCGATCAGCAGTTTGCTCGGGGCCTTGTCCAGCCGCCGGGCCAGATCCTCCCGCGCGGTCCACAACTCGCGCACCAGCGCCAAGCCCTGCTGGGTCTTCACCTGCGACAAACCACTGGTGCGTCGCCAGGGTTCGGCCGATTGTTTGCGGGGTTGACCGGCGGTGGCGACCAGGTGGGCGAACTCCTGACGGGCCCACTCGTCCTTGCCGTTGCTGGTCAGTTCCGCGGCCAGGTGGTCGCGCAATTGCACCAGCAGTTCGACGTCCAGGCTGGCGTAGACCAGCCAGTCGGCGGGCAGCGGACGGGTCGACCAGTCGGCCGCCGAATGCTCCTTGAGCAGCCGCACCCCGGCGATCCGTTCCACCAGGGTCGACAGGCCGACCTTGGGCCAGCCCAACAGTCGGGCGGCCAGTTCGGTGTCGAACAGGTTGACCGGCCGCAGCCCC